>JAGNWC010000031.1 GCA_017986195.1 Hydromonas sp. | reverse complement strand
CCGTAGGATCGTGTGCATTAAAACTCAAAACGATGGGGTATGTCATGGCAAACCTTGATAAAATGTCGTGTGCGTTGAGCGCGTGCTTCACGCTAAATTGTGTTATTGTACCGCGCTACTTGGGCGTATGGTATCAGTCAACAGATTATTTTGAGGATGAAAATGAAAACTTGGATGTGCGTGGTGTGCGGTTTGATTTATGATGAAGAACAGGGTTGGCCTGATGAGGGGATTGTCGCAGGCACGCGCTGGGAAGACGTTCCAGCAGACTGGACCTGTCCTGAGTGCGGCGCGCGCAAAGAGGATTTTGAAATGGTGGTGTTTTAAAGCGCGTTATGGATGAGTTCAATGCGCCTGTGGTGACAGATTTGAGTTTGTTATGCCCCAAATGTGGGCAGGGCAATCAATGCGCAGTGGCCAATGGTGGCGATGCAAGCGAGTGCTGGTGTATGCATGTGGCGATGGATACTTCTTGTTTTAAAAATATTGAAACGAACAAGCAATGCTTTTGTCTGGCTTGTGCAACCCAAAGGAAGTAGAAAATTAATCGTATGAAACTGGATACTGGGATAACTCAATATCAAATCCTAACTGACCAGCTAAAAGAAGTAGTTCAGATTGAAAATAATCACACTGAACGACAACATCTCTACGGATAATTCCAAAATCCAAAAACGCAAACTCAAGTCCATCCAATAAGTGGATTTTTTTGAGTTCACAAAAATACTGTTTCATAAATGCAATAGCATCCATTTTTTGAATTTCAAACTCCTCAAATTCGGCATTGCTAACTAGATAAGTAACCCCAGATTTCTCATGTAATTTGCTATTTTCCTTTTGAGAGAAACGTGGTTTACCTTTTTTCCAAGAATTATCAATGGTTATGGTAATTTTACTTTGGATGCTATCAACGTCGAGATTAGTCCCAATTAATCTGAGAATACAAGACATAAATATTCCTTTCTTTTTAAAAGTTGCCTTGTTTTAAAAATCTTAATCTAACATCTAAATCCGCGATTAAATCTTCCACGCCCTCTAAACCAATCTGATAGCGCACCATCGACTGCTGAGCCACAGGTGTGACCGAGCGCACATGCGCCAAGTGGCTCGGATGCACAGGCAGAGCCAAAGATTCAAACCCGCCCCAACTGTAACCAATCCCAAATAAATCATACGACTCAACCATCGCGTTGATTTGCGCCACGCTGTATTGAGGTTTGAATGCGACGCTGAATAAGCCCGTCGAGCCAAGGAAATCGCGTTGCCACAAACCATGCTGAGGGTGCGATGGCAAGGCAGGGTGAAGCACATAATCCACTGCGTCTTGTGTTTCAAACCATTGCGCAATTTGCAGCGCATTGCGCTCATGCTCGCGCAAGCGGGTGGGCAGTGTGCGCAATCCGCGCAAGACCAAGGAAATATCCATACCCCCCGCGAACTGACCTGTTTGGTGGGCGGCGTTGCGCACTGATTGATAAGTGGCTTGATTGGCAATCACCGCGCCCATGAGCACGTCTGAATGACCGCCGAGGTATTTGGTCACGGCTTGCACCACGATGTCCACGCCATGCTTGAATGCTTTGAAATACAGCGGTGTTGCCCAAGTGTTGTCCAAGATGGTCACGATGTTGTGCGCTTTGGCAACTGCGGTAATGGCAGGCACGTCTTGAATTTCTAAGGTCAAAGACCCTGGCGACTCAAGGAAAATCACCCGTGTGTTCGGCTCAATCAATCCTGCTATGTCCTTGCCCAATAAAGGGTTATAGTAGGTGGTGCTCACACCAAAACGTTTGAGCAGATGTTCACATAAATCGCGCGTCGGGCTATAAACGGTGTCCACCATCAGTACATGATCGCCTGCGGAGAGTTGCGACAGCAGCGCGGTCGACAACGCTGCCAATCCCGATGGACACAGATATGTACGATGCCCGCCTTCAAGTTCTGCCAGTGCTTCGCACAGCATACGCGAGGTTGGCGTGCCTTTGCGGCCGTAGGTGTAGGACTCTTGACCATTTTCGTAGGCGTGGTGGGCTGCTGCTAAATCCGCCATGCGCTTATAAATAATCGTTGATCCTTGGTACATCGGTGGGTTCGCCATCTGGATGGCATCGCTGTGGCGCGCTGTGGTTGTGCACAGAGTATTGGTATTTTTTTTCATAAAAACAAAGGCTTATATTGGCTGAGTGTGAAGTTGAGCGTGGTGGTGTGGATTAAATTCTATACCCGAGTGAATCTGTCGGAATTGTGTTAGAATTCAACTAACCCAATAACCATCTTAGCAAGGTGGTATTATGGAAGATAAAATTATTTGCAAAGTCTTTTGCATTGTAACGAAAAACGGTTCTACCCGCTGTACCAAAGTTTAAGGTTTAACAAGGTTGTGATGGGTGCTATTTCTGTTAAATAAACCGATGTCGTTATTGCGAGCGGCTTTATCGCGAAGCAGTCCAGCGATGTCGAACCAATTTGTCGTATGGATTGCTTTGCTGATAGAGCGTCGCTCGCAATGACCAACGGTGGGTGACAGAAAGACTACAGATACAGGAGAGATGAGATGAGATTAACCACCAAAGGACGTTTTGCCGTCACCGCTTTATTGGATGTGGCATTGAGTGAAGACACTTCGCCTGTGAGTTTGTCGGCAGTGTCCGAGCGTCAAGATATTTCGCTGTCGTATTTGGAGCAGTTGTTTGGCAAACTGCGTCGATTTGGTCTGGTGACCAGCGTGCGTGGACCAGGTGGTGGTTATAAACTCTCGCGTCCGATGTCGGAGATTTCGGTGGCGGACATTATTGTTGCCGTGGATGAGCCGATTGATGCGCGCCAATGCGAGGGTAAAGAGGACTGCAAAGGCGGTCAGCAGTGCATGACCCACCATCTGTGGATGGATTTGAACCGCAAAATGTTTCACTACCTCTCATCGGTATCGCTCGCGGATTTGGTCAAAGAGCAAAACCAGCGCATGGAACTGCGCGAGGGCGCGAAAAAAGTCACCAAGAAAAAACTCATGCTACACACTTTGCCAGTATAAATGGCTAACGGCTTTAAGGAAAACACCATGAACACCACCACTAAAATGCCCATCTACATGGATTATTCGGCGACCACGCCAGTTGACCCACGTGTGGCAGAAAAAATGATTCCCTACATCACCGAGCACTTCGGTAACCCCGCTTCACGTTCGCACCCCTACGGCTGGGAGGCTGAGGATGCGGTTGAGCAAGCACGTGGTCATGTGGCGAATTTGGTCAATGCCGATCCGCGCGAAATCGTATTTACTTCAGGCGCGACCGAGTCGAATAACTTGGCACTCAAAGGCATTGCGCAATTTTACGCCGAGCGTGGTAAACACATCATCACCGTGAAAACCGAGCACAAAGCCATTTTGGACACTGCGCGTGAATTGGAGCGCATCGGTTTTGAAGTGACCTATTTGGATGTGTTGGAAAATGGCTTGTTGGATTTGAACGTGCTCAAAGCCGCTTTGCGTCCCGACACGATTTTGGTTTCGGTGATGATGGTGAACAACGAAATCGGCGTGATTCAAGACATCGCGCAAATCGGCGAAATCTGTCGTGAGCATGGCGCGTTTTTCCATGTCGATGCGGCGCAAGCAACAGGTAAAGTTGATATAGATTTGAACGTGCTTAAAGTCGATTTGATGAGTTTTTCTGCGCACAAAACCTATGGACCTAAAGGCATTGGGGCGTTGTACGTGCGTCGCAAACCGCGCGTGCGGCTCGAGGCGCAAATGCACGGCGGTGGTCATGAGCGTGGTATGCGTTCGGGTACGTTGGCGACGCATCAAATCGTTGGTATGGGTGAAGCCTTCCGTTTGGCAAAACTCGAAATGATAGAAGAAAATGCCCGTATCAAAGCCCTGCGCGATCGACTGTGGGCAGGCTTATCCGATATGGAAGAAGTGCATTTAAATGGCGACATAACGCAGCGCGTACCGCATAATTTGAATGTCAGTTTCAACTTTGTTGAAGGTGAATCTTTGATGATGGCGATTAAAGATGTGGCGGTGTCGTCGGGTTCGGCGTGTACCTCAGCCTCGCTTGAACCATCGTATGTGCTGCGCGCGCTCGGCCGCTCGGATGAATTGGCGCACTCATCGATTCGCTTTACGGTTGGGCGTTTTACCACTGAAGCCGAAGTGGATAAAGTGATTGCGCTGATGCACGAGAAAATTGGCAAGCTGCGCGAGTTGTCACCGCTGTGGGAAATGTATCAAGATGGCATTGATTTAAATACCGTGCAATGGGCGGCGCATTGATTCGATTTTTATATTGTTTTTAACTTAAATTTTGTGCGGGTTTCCCGCTCAAAATTTCTAACTTTAAAATCAAAAAAAGTAGGTTTTTACTTTTTTTGAAGGAGAATGAAATGGCATACTCAGACAAACTCATGGATCACTACGACAATCCACGCAACGTCGGCGCACTTGACAAAGCGGATGATTCGGTCGGCACAGGCATGGTCGGCGCACCTGCGTGTGGCGATGTGATGAAATTGCAAATCAAGGTCAACGAGCAAGGCATCATCGAAGATGCGAAGTTTAAAACCTATGGTTGTGGCTCGGCGATTGCCTCATCGTCACTCGTGACCGAGTGGGTCAAAGGCAAAACCGTAGATCAAGCTTTGGAGATTAAAAACTCGCAGATTGCCGAAGAACTGGCTTTGCCACCTGTGAAAATTCACTGCTCGATTTTGGCAGAGGACGCGATTAAGGCGGCAGTGGCGGATTACAAGGCCAAGCATCAAGGGTAAAAGGTCATCCGTCATTGCGACCCTCGAATGGTTTTATCGAGGGGAAGCAATCCAGCGATATTCGCTTTATTGATGTTCGATGGATTGCTTCGCACAAAACGCTCGCAATGACATGCAATTATATGGAGCAAAAAATGTCAGTCACCATGACACAATCAGCGGCAACGCATGTACAAAATTTTTTAACCAAACGTGGTAAAGGCGTGGGCTTGCGCTTGGGTGTGAAAACCACGGGTTGCTCAGGCATGGCGTACAAACTCGAGTACGCCGATGCGATTGAGGCGGATGACCAAGTGTTTGAAACTTTGGGTGTGAAACTCATCATCGACCCGAAAAGCCTGCCGTATCTCGATGGCACGGAGCTGGACTTCACGCGCGAAGGATTGAACGAAGGTTTTAAATTCAATAATCCAAATGTCAAAGACGAATGCGGTTGCGGTGAGTCGTTTACGGTATAAAGCCGTCATTGCGAGGGAAGCGCACTGCTCCGAGCATTCACCGCGAAGCAATCCAGCGATGTTCAAATCATTGAAGTCGTATGGATTGCTTGGCAAAGAACGCTCGCAATGACGACTTTTCAAATAACCTAAATTTCTACGAATGAACATCCAACCCTTCCTCCTCATGCTCGCCTTGCTCGCAGGGCAATATGTTTTCGGACGTTATCCCTCGTTCGCGTTAATCCTTGCGCGCCCGATTGGTATGGTGGCGGTGGCGATATTTTTGCTGGGATTTTTACTCATGGCGTTTGGCGCGGTGGTTTTGCTGTGGCAAAAAACCACCATCCACCCAGGACACACCCCACAAAAACTCGTGACCCGTGGTCTGTTTGCACTCACACGTAACCCGATTTACCTTGGCATGTTGTTGATACTCACCACCATACCGCTGATGGCGGCGCAACCGCGCTTGCTGATATTCACCCTCGTGTTTTTCCTCATCATGGATTTTTACGTGATTCCACGTGAGGAACGGATTATTCGTGCAGGTTTTGGTGCGGCTTATGACGACTACCGCAAACGTACGCGCCGCTGGCTCGGCACATATAAGAATTGATATGCAACAAAACTACTTTGAACTGTTTCACTTGCCCGTGTCGTTTGATGTGGATACCGATGACTTGGCAAACCGCCACCGCGCCATCATTGCGCGCGTGCATCCTGATCAATTTGCCAATAAAAGCGCGATGGAGCAACGCGTCGCCCTGCAATGGGCGACCTTTGCCAACGAAGCGTTTGACACACTCAAATCGCCGATTGCGCGTGCGCAGTACCTACTTAAACTCAATGCGCCAGATCTGGCAGCTGAGGGCGCACGCGTGAACCTGCCGCACGAATTTCTCATGCAGCAAATGATGTGGCGCGAGGCTTTGGAAGAAGGCGACACGGCGGGTGTGTTGGCGGAAGTTACGCAGGCGCAAACGGATAATCAGGTACAATTGCGCCAAGCCTGCGCTGAGCACGACTGGGCGAAGTTACAAGTGGTATTGGCACAAGCACAGTTTATTGAGAATTTTATAGCGCAATTGAAGTAAACAATCATAACGCAAGACAGACAGCAGATTTTTTCATCAAATACCCCTCTATGGCACTCCTTCAAATATCCGAACCCAACGAATCCACCGCCCCGCATCAACATCGCCATGCGGTGGGGATAGATTTGGGCACAACCAACTCCCTTGTCGCCACCGTGCGCCATGGCTTTCCTGAGGTTCTGCGCGACGAACAAAATCGTGCCTTGCTCCCGTCGGTGGTGCATTACAGCGCGACCACGACCACTGTGGGCGACCAAGCCAAAGCCCAACAAACCAATGACCCGCGCAATACCATCGCATCGGTGAAACGCCTGATGGGGCGTGGTTACGCGGATGCGCGCCAATTGCCTGATATTGGCTATGTGTTGGTGGACACCCCAGGGATGGTGAGTGTACAGACTGCGCAGGGTGTGAAGTCGCCCGTGCAGGTGTCGGCGGATATTTTGGCAAACTTGCACGAGCGAGCGAAACAGGCTTTCGGCGATGAGATTACAGGTGCGGTGATTACCGTACCCGCGTATTTTGACGACGCGCAACGTCAAGCGACCAAGGACGCGGCGCAGATTGCGGGATTGAATGTGTTGCGCTTGCTCAATGAGCCAACTGCCGCTGCGATTGCCTATGGTTTGGATGACCCCACGAAGAATAAAGAAGGTATTTTCGCGGTTTATGATTTGGGTGGCGGCACGTTTGATGTGTCGATTTTAAAGTTGAGCAAGGGCGTGTTTGAAGTCCTTGCCACGCACGGCGACACCGCGCTCGGCGGTGATGATTTTGACCATCGGTTGTATTGCTGGATTTTGGAGCAGGCGCATTTGACCGCGCTCACTGCGGATTTATCGGCGCAGGATGTGAAGTTGCTGCAATCCAAAGCGCGCAGTGCGAAAGAAGCCTTGACCACCAAGGGCGTGACCTCGATTCGTGCGAGTTTGTCCGATGGGCACGTGGTGAATCTGATGCTCAGCCAAGCACAGTTTTTCGAGATGAGTAAACACTTGGTGGACAAAACCTTGCGGGTTTTGGATGACGCATTGGCGCAGGCGAAATTAGCGAGTAGTGATTTACAGGGTGTGGTGATGGTTGGCGGCGCAACACGCATGTTGAATGTGCAACGTGCGGTCACGGCGCATGTGTCTTGCCCTGTGCTGAACGACTTAGACCCCGTTCAAGTGGTCGCGCTCGGTGCGGCAATGCAGGCGAATTTGTTGGCAGGCAATCGCACAGCGGACGATGATTGGCTGCTACTGGATGTGATTCCGCTGTCTTTGGGCGTGGAAACCATGGGTGGTTTGACCGAAAAACTGATTCCACGCAACAGCACCTTGCCCGTGGCGCGTGCGCAAGAATTCACGACCTTCAAAGACGGGCAAACCGCGATGGCGATTCACGTGGTGCAAGGTGAACGCGAGTTGGTCAGTGAGTGTCGCTCATTGGCGAAGTTTGAATTGCGTGGCATCCCACCGATGGTCGCAGGCGCGGCACGGGTGCGTGTGACTTATCAGGTCGATGCCGATGGTTTACTCACGGTGTCGGCGCGTGAAATGATGAGTGGCGTGATGGCGGAAATTACGGTTAAACCTTCGTATGGATTGACTGACGAGCAAATCGCGCAGATGTTGGTTGAGGGCAATGCCAACGCGGGTGCAGATATGCGCGCGCGGGCGTGGCGCGAAGTAGCGGTGGAGGCGCAGCGCATGATTGAAGCGTTGAGCTCCGCTTTTGCAGAGGATGGCGAGTTGCTCAATGAGACGGAACGCTCAGATTTGCAGGGTAAAATGGACGCGCTCGCGCAAGTGATGGCACAAAATGACACCATGCCGATTGCAGAGTTGCGTGCTGCGTTTGACACCTTGGCGAATGCGTCTGAAGACTTCGCGGCGCGGCGTATGAATAAAGCGATTGGCAAGGCTTTGGCTGGGCAGTCGATTGATTCGTTGTGATAATAATGTGTGGGCGAGAACGCCAATCAGTGTGTCTGCGTCATTGCGAGCGACGCTTCACCAGCGTGGCAATCCATAGAGCGGCAATTATGTTGGGTGTATATGGATTGCTTCGCCAAAAACAGGCTCGCAATGACGAAATGAAAAGTTGAAAACAAAATGACCAAAATCACCGTATTACCCCACGACGACATCTGCCCGAATGGTGTTGAATTCACCGCACAAACAGGCGTGTCGATTTGCGATAATTTACTGCAAAACGGCGTGGAGATTGAGCATGCTTGCGAAAAAGTCTGCGCGTGCACCACTTGTCATGTGATTGTGCGGCAGGGTTTGAATTCGCTCAATGAGATTGGCGACCAAGAAGAAGATTTATTGGACATGGCGTGGGGTTTGACCTCGCAGTCGCGGCTGTCGTGTCAGGCGATTGTCGCGGAAAAAGACCTTGTGATTGAATTGCCGAAATACACGCGCAACCATGCGAGTGAGGCGAATCACTAAGCGCAATCGCTGAGTGTTTCGGTTAAAACCCACTGGGCACGCGCCATTTGAGTTTGATGCTGGCCATGCGCAGCACAAATACGCACGCGCTGCCCAAAGCCAAACTCAAAATCGCTTGCACGTTCAAGTACATCAATATCAAGTACAACCAAGCCCCAGCAAATGCGCAGGTGGCATAGGGTTCTGAGTCAATTAACAATAGCGGTTTTTCGTTGCACAGCACATCGCGAATCACCCCGCCAAAAGTTGCACCGATCACGCCATACATTGAGGCGACAAAATACGGCATGCCTGCATCGAGCGCGACCGCAGTGCTGGTGATGGTGAACAAACTCAATCCGAGCGCGTCTGCCACCAACATGGATTTGAGCGAAAACACGCGGCGCATAAAGTGCAAGGTTTTGCCCGCAATCAATGAAAACACAAACAACGCGATGATGTACGCTTCGTGCTCGACCCAAAAAAACGGACGGCGATCGAGCATGATGTCGCGCAAAGTTCCGCCACCAAATGCGGTGACAAAGCCAATAATAAACACGCCAATCGGGTCAAATTTGTGCTGCTGCGCGCGGATGAATCCCGAAATGCAAAAGGCAATGATGCCGATGGCTTCGATGAATGGGATGAGTTTAATGACGGTGGTTGGGAACATTTTGTAATGAATAATGGATGGATTTTAAATATGTGGTTGATGTATTAAAAATTCGGACGTAGGGTGGACACTGCCCACCGATGCTCAATCATGTACACAGCGTGAATGTGCGGACAATGGTGGGCAGTGCCCACCCTACACGATGCAACAAGTCATAAACTTGTATTGCCGCATCACTGCTTTTTTCACACCCGTACTTCAGCCACCAACTGCGCCATCATCTCAATATGCGCGGGCTGAGTATTCAGGCAAGGAATGTAGCGATAATCTTGCCCACCTGCTTCTATAAACACCGCTTTGAGTTGATGGGCGATTTCTTCGAGTGTTTCCAAACAGTCGGCCGAAAAGCCAGGACAAATCACATCCACGCGTTTTGTCCCTGTTTTTGCCAGTTGCTCCAAAGTCGCTTGGGTGTAAGGCTCAATCCATTTTTGTTTGCCAAAGCGTGATTGGTAGGCGATGAGCACCTGCTCGCTGCTTAAACCCAAACCTTGCAACAGTGCCTGATGCGTGGCTTCGCATTGACTCTGATACGGATCGCCCCTTTTGATGTTGCGTTCGGGCAAGCCGTGAAAACTCAACAATAATTTATCCCCCGCCGCAAAATCAGGGCGACCGTGCGTCTGCCAATGCGTTTGTATCGATTGCGCGAGTGCCGCAATATACGCAGGGTGCGCGTGGTAGTCGTGGATGGTGCTGATGTTGAACAGCGATTGATCGTTGCGCAGTGTGCGTGCTTTGTGCATGTCGTACAGCGCGTTGGCAATCGCGTCTAACGCAGTTTCTGTGGTGGTCAATGAGTATTGCGGATACAAGGGTAAAACCGTGATGTCGGTCACGCCGTCATGCGCCATGCGTTCGAGCACCGAGGCGATGGATGGGTTTTGGTAGCGCATCGCCCAATAGACGGAAACATTCGATTCAGCCAAGCGCGCGTTCAATGCTTGAGCTTGCGCAAGGGTGATGGCTTTGAGCGGTGCGCCGTTTTCGGGCGCGGCGGTCTTGTCCCAAATCATTTCATACAAAGGCACGAGTTTTTTTGGGCGGATGCGCAAAATGATGCCACGTAAAATCGGTTGCCAAAGCAGTTTGGGAATGTCCACCACGCGGCGATCACTGAGAAACTCACCCAAGTAACGCGCAATTGCAGGCGCAGTCGGCGCGTCGGGTGAACCAAGATTGATGAGTAGGACAGCGTTTTTTTGAGTATTCATTTTAAGTAAAATTCTGCATGGCGCGTGAGAGGAGTTTGGCGGTGACATCAACCATCGGAATGACTTTTTCATATGCCATACGCGACGGACCAATCACGCCGAGCGTGCCCACAATTTGGTTGTTGACAGCGTAGGGCGCGCAAATCAGTGACACACCGTCATACGGTAAAACCTCAGATTCACCGCCAATAAATACCTGAATCCCACCCGCGGTGCGGGTGTGTTCGAGCAATTGAAGCAGGCGTGTTTTTTCATCAAATAAATCAAATGTTTGACGCAATCTTTGCATGTTGTTGGCAAATTCGGAGACATCGAGCAAATGCCGCTCGCCTTTGACAATCAAAGCGTCCTCATCCATGCTGGATTCGGCGGTACGCGCAACTGCTTGCTGCATCAACAAATTGACATCGTTTTGCAAATGCGCCAATTCGTTGGCCAACTGTGCGCGGATGTGCTCAAAGGTTTTGCCTGCAAAATGGCTGTTGAGGTAATTTGCCGCTTGCGTGAGTTGGCTTGGCGTGTACGGCTGCTCCAACTGCAACAGGCGGTTTTGCACGTCACCCTCGGGCGTGACCATCACCACCAAAATCCGTGTCGGTGAGAGTTGCAGAAAATCAATCTGACCGAATACCTGTGAGCGTT
>JAGNWC010000030.1 GCA_017986195.1 Hydromonas sp. | reverse complement strand
GCACTGAATGCCGCCTGCGCTTGTGTCACTTGGCGTTTTTGATACCACTCATAACCTTTGTAACCGACGAATGCAAGCACCCCAACCAACACAATACCCACAATGAGTTTACCCCACTGCTGCCAAAATGCTTTTAACTGCGCTATCTGCTCTTGTTCTTCTAAATCGTATGCCATTTTTAAACCCTTTTTATTTCTAATACACTAAAAAATCAATCTCGTCACTGCGCATGGATTGCCACGCGGTCAAACTGCTCGCAATGACGTATATTTTAATTACTCAAACTGCCCAGCAATCGCATCCATCAACCACTCAGCCGCTTCGCTCGATGGCACGGTCACTTGGACGGGTTTCTCATCGGGATTGCCACGCAAATGCTTGAGGGTCAATGTGCCATTCTTGACCTCATCCTCACCGATAATCAACGCGTAACTCGCCTGCGCTGCATCGGCTTTTTTCATCTGTGATTTAAAACTGCCCACACCTTCCGCGCCCGCGCAGTGCAAAACCACGTTCAAACCGACTTGGCGCAAGTGCGATGCCGTGCCAAACGCCACACGCGCCGCCGCTTCGCCTTGATGCACCACATACACATCACAACCGACATCCACTTGCGCGCTCAAAACATCTTGCGTGAGCAGCAACAAACGCTCTAAACCAATCGCAAAACCCACCGCTGGCGTGGGCTTACCACCCAACACCTCAAACAAACCATCGTAGCGACCGCCGCCACAAATCGTGCCCTGCGCGCCCAAATCCGTGGTAATCCATTCAAACACCGTGTGCGAGTAATAATCCAAACCGCGCACCAACCGTGGATTGACCGTGAACTGCACGCCAACATCGGATAACAGACGTTGCACCTGCTCAAAATGCTTGCGTGAATCCTCACCGAGAAACTCGATGAGTTTGGGCGCATTGTCCACCAAATCCTGCATCGCAGGGTTTTTCGTATCCAAAATCCGCAGCGGATTGGTGTGCAAGCGGCGTTGCGCCTCCTCGTCCAATTGTGCTTTATTTTGTTCAAAGTATTCGATTAATGCTGCGCGGTGCGCCATGCGCTCACTCGCCACACCCAAAGTATTGATTTCCAAACGCACATTTAAACTCAATTCATCCCACAAATCGCGCAACATGGTAATCAGTTCCGCATCCATATCCGCGCCTGCATAACCGAGTGCCTCAACGCTCAACTGATGAAACTGACGGTAACGCCCTTTTTGCGGACGCTCATGGCGAAACACAGGTCCCATGCTGTACACACGCTGCGCGCCGTTGTAAGTCAGGTTAGCCTCAATCGCCGCACGCACCACACCCGCAGTGAACTCAGGACGCATGGTCAACTCGTCACCGTTCAAACGGTCGGTGAAGCAAAACATCTCTTTCTCAACAATATCGGTCACATCGCCAATCCCGCGTGCGAACAAATCAGTTTGCTCCAATACAGGCGCGCGCATATTGCGGTAGCCATAACTTTTTAGCCAGCCACGCAGGATTTCTTCCAACGCTTCCCAACGCGCTGCCTCATCGGGGAGTATGTCGTTCATACCTTTTACAGCCTGCAACTTCGCGGCTTGGGATTTTTCAGTTTTTGTATTGCTCATATTTCTTTACTATTGGTTTAAATTTAGGGCGCAATAAGTGTTTTTTAGCCCGTAGGTACGATTAGCGGCTTTATCGCGTAATCGTACGAATGTTGCTGTGATAAATTCATACGTACGATTACGCTGCGCTAATCGTACCTACGCGCTGTCATATTTGTTTTTCATTTAATCAAATTAAGTGGATTCGTGTAGGTTGATAATGGCTCAACGAACACCGACCTACTTGCTCAATTTATAACGTTTTCGACCCCACGAAAATAAAAAAGTTAAAGCAACCGACAATGGCACAACATATACACTCAAGACCATGACCATAATCATCATCCAAGCAAACATACCATCCGAGCCATAACGATTTTGATTAACAACAGCATCATATATTGGCAAAATAACAATGAAAAAAATCACCAACAACAAAATCGGCGCACAAATAGCAGAAGCCAATTTTCTTTCAAACCGTTCAATTTTAGAGACATACCATGCCAATAAAAATGTAACAAAACACGACAAAAAACATGTCAATGGCGAATCTAACATTTTTCAATCCTTAAATAACGCTTGTTTTAATACGTAACCCGCCATCAAAATCAAAGGTGTCAGACTCCATCGATTTAGTTCAACCCCGATAATCCCAAGGATTCACCACGCCCAAACCTGCCGCCGCAAACGGATTGACATCACGTGTTGCCACAGTCAATGCGTTGGCTTTGGCAATCGCGGCGATGTAGCCATCCGCAGGGGCAATTGCCTGTCCTTGTTCTCGCGCATGCGCTCGAATCCTCGCATAAGCTTGCGATGCGGTTTCGTCAAAAGCCAATATCCGCCCTGCAAATAAAGGCAGTATGGTTTGTTCTAAACTTTTGCTCAAAGTGTCCTTGCGTTTGCCTTTGGGCAATACTGCTATGCCAAAGCGCAACTCTGCCAAGCAAATCGTCGATAGATACAGTGTTTCTATGCTTTGCGCATCGATCCATGCCAAAACATTTAAATCGCCCGATGCTTTGAGCGGCTCTGATATCACATTGGTATCCAATAATATCATGTCAAATCACGCCAAATTAATCGGTTCAGTCACCACTGTATCGCGCTGGATTTCAAGCTCGACCCCACCGACTTCTTGACCGATTGAAGCCAAAAGTGAACCCAATTTAATTCGATTCTCTGGACGAACTGCCTGCTCTATAAGCCCACGCACCTCGGCTTCAGTGCTGCGCCCATGCGCCGCAGCCAGTGCTTTTAAGGCATTATGAACTTCGTTGGGAATGTTTCTAATGGTAATCGCTGGCATAATACCTCCTGCATTTCAATTTGATATCATTTTAATACAATTGATATCAACGCGCTCGAGCTTTTACGCAAATCAAAGGGTTCAGACTCCATTGATTTTCCGTCCCATCAAGCCGCCGTCGGATGTTGCTCAATATGCTTGAGCGTTTCGCCCATCGTATCGCGCGCCATTTCAATATCATAGTGGCTTTGCAAGTTGATCCAACTTTGCGCATCCACCCCAAAAAACGCACCCAGACGCAATGCGGTGTCGGGCGTAATGCCGCGCAGACCTTTGACTATCTCATTAATGCGGCGCGGCGGTACAGCGATGGCTTTAGCCAAAGCATATTGACTGATGTTCATCGGTTTGAGCCAATCTTCAAGCAAAATTTCTCCTGGGTGTATCAATGGAATCGCTCTCATCCTCGTACTCCTTTATTTCTGGTGCTGCTAATGATAATCGACAATTTCAACCTCACTCGCCTGTCCATCCCACATAAAACAAATCCGCCACTGTGCGTTGATGCGTATGCTGTGCTGACCTGCGCGATTGCCTTGCAGTTGCTCCAAATGATTGGCAGGCGGCACGCGCAGAAAATGGATGTCCGTTGCTGCATGAATTTGTTGCAATTTGCGCAGGGCAACCGATTCAAAATGCACAAACCGCGCCACGCGCTTGCCTGCGAATAACTTTTCGGTGTCTTTGCATTTGAACGAGGTTATCATGCCAATATAGTAACGCCATCCGTTATGTTTGTCAATATTTGTTAACGTACCCCGCTAATACACCTCACGTGTTTTGCCCGTATTTCTCCTGCACATATTTCTCAACAATCGCCTGAAACTCCACCGCAATATTGTCGCCCTTGAGCGTCACGGTGCGCACACCATCGACGTACACTGGCGCAACGGGGGTTTCGCCCGTACCGGGGAGCGAAATACCGATGTTGGCGTGTTTGGACTCGCCCGGGCCATTGACCACGCAGCCCATCACGGCGACATTCATGGATTCAACCCCTGCATAAACGTCTTTCCATACAGGCATTTGTGCACGCAGATAGTTTTGGATGTCCGATGCGAGTTCTTGAAACACGGTGCTGGTTGTGCGCCCGCACCCTGGGCAAGCAATCACTTGCGGCGTGAATTGGCGCAAGCCCATGGTTTGCAGGATTTCCTGCGCGACGATGACTTCTTTTTCACGTTTGCCATGTGGCTCTGGCGTGAGCGAGATGCGGATGGTGTCGCCAATGCCTTGTTGGAGCAATACTGCCAACGCCGCCGTTGAGGCCACGATGCCTTTGCTGCCCATGCCTGCTTCGGTCAATCCAAGGTGCAGCGCGTAATCGCAACGTCCTGCCAATGCTTTGTAGGTGGCAATCAAATCCTGTACCGCCGAGACTTTGCACGAGATGACGATGCGATTGGCAGGCAAGCCCAAGTCCTGCGCTGCCTGCGCCGATTCAAGTGCCGAGGTAATCAAGGCTTCTACCATGACCTGCTGCGCAGTCCACGGCGTAGCACGTGCATGGTTCTCGTCCATGATGCGTGCGAGCACAGATTGGTCAAGACTGCCCCAGTTCACGCCGATGCGCACGGCTTTGTCGTATTTGGCGGCGATTTCTATCATTTGCGCAAATTTGTCATCGCGGGTTGCCGCTGAGCCAACGTTGCCGGGGTTGATGCGGTATTTGGACAAAGCTTGCGCGCAGTCGGGATGTTCACTCAATAGTTTGTGTCCGTTGTAGTGGAAGTCGCCCACCAGCGGCGTGTGCACACCCATTTTATCCAATTGCTCACGAATATAGGGCACTGCCGCCGCTGCTTCGGGCGAGTTGACGGTGATGCGCACGAGTTCTGAACCTGCAATCGACAGTTCTTTGACTTGCAACGCCGTACCGAGCGCATCCGCCGTGTCGGTATTGGTCATGGACTGCACGACCACGGGATGATTACCACCGATGATGATTTGATGTGCGCCATTGCGCACGATGACTTCGTGCGCGGTGTTGCGCGCTTGTATACCAACCTGTACACCCATTTGTTACTCCAAACGCTCGATTTTTGCGACTGTGCCACGACCTTTGGTCGCCGATTTCAAATCGTAGGGCTGACCTTTCCAAGTCATATCGACATTGGTCACATCACCAATAATCACGGACAGGGGCAATTCGCCTTTAATGTTTTGCTCCGAATTTGCCGCTTGCGTGCCTGAGACCAATACTGTGCCTTTGGCATCTTTGATTTCAATCCAAACCGCACCTTTAAATTTCAGACCCAATGCTACATCGGCCACCGCAGAAGCTGTCGTTTGCTCGGCAGCAGGTGAGACCGTTGCGGTGGGTGTCGCGGTTGTTTCGGGGGTAGGTGCCACAGCAGGCGCAGTAACCGCAGGTGCTGGGGGATTGGCAATTTGAATTTGGTTGGCGGTGCTCATTTTTTGCGCCGCATCTTTGTCTTTGAACATACGCGCGCCAAACACCCAATACGCCAACAATGCCAACACCAAAGTCGTCAATAACACAATCCAAATCTGTGATATCCACGGTTTACCCATGGGCACTGCTTTTGGAGTCGTTACTTGGCTGTCTTTAAAACCCAATTCGTTCAATTGGCGAGTCACTTTAAATTGCTCAGGAATCAGACCCAGTGCTTGTGCCTCGTCCGCACCCACAACCTTGGTGTATTGACGCACCATGCCACGTAATAACACTGGCGCACCAAAACTACTCAAATTGTCCGCTTCCAATTCTGAAATTTGCATCGCAGAGCGATTGGTGCGCAACGCGACTTCCTGCACCGACAAATTTTTGGCTTGACGCGCTTGCATCAACCATTGCCCCAAAGTCAACTTCGGTATTTCAATATTTTGTGTTGCATCCGTTGGAATATCATTGCTCATTGTTTTCTCTCATAGAACACTGTTATTTAAGAGTTGTTCAGCACCGCCGAGCGACTCACTTCATCAAATCAAAACCACTGCCATCGTTGTGCCCGCAACCACGAGGCTTCCACACTGGTTGGAAAGTGTCTGAGCAATTGCTCAGAGGCATTGCTCACACCTCTGGTTGAAGCACGCTCCAAACGCGTCATTAACCACAGCACTTCAGGCGTGTCACCCAATAATTTTTGCGCCAACTGAGCGTCCGTACGGGCTTGTTTCAACTGTTGGGTGCTCAACTCAATGTGCGCGCGATACAGCACCGCAGCAGGAAAGTTCGGGCGCATGTCCAAAGCTGCGTTGACATAGGCTTTTGCCATATCGAGTTTATCTGCACGCGCCGCGCATACACTCGCATTGACCAAAGCCTTGTCCAAACTGCCGTACAGCGGATCATTCAAAACTGCGGATAATTCTTGCAAACCTTGCTCTGCACGATCGGATTGGCATAAATACCAAGCGTAACTGTTGCGCAAATCGGTGTTTGATATGTTCTGCGCCGCGCTGAGTTTAAGTGCGCGTTCAAAATGCGCGTCGGCCAATTTATTTTGGCGTAGCTCAGCGTAAATCAAAGCCAACAATGTCTGCGCAGGCACATAATTGGCATCACTCGCCAGCGCAATCTGTGCTTCTTGCACTGCCACTGCGACTTGCCCGACTTGATAATAGCGCGTCGCCAATTCGGTGTGCGCACGCGCTTGATTGTGCGCCGCATCGGCGCGAACGCCCACACCTGCACAGGCACTGAGCAAGGCAACCAGCGAGAACACCGATAGGTATTGAAACCATTTCAAACTCGTTAAACACGTTAAACGCGGCAGACTCAATGGCTTCAAGATGTGCCTCCCTTATTGGGCGTTGATTGCGCCAATTGCTCAATCTGCGCCTGCATTTGCTCAAACGAGATGACATTGCTGCTCGCGGGACGCGGGGTGAATTGCAATACCTGCTCGGCGGCGCGCTCGTTGCGCCGCGTGCGATCGAGCACCTGTCCTGCGAGCTGCCCACACGCCGCGTCAATGTCCTCACCACGGGTTTTGCGTATGGTGGTGACAATGCCCGCGTTAATCAACACCTCACCAAAAGCGCGCACTTGGTCGCGCGAAGAGGCTTTTAAGCCCGACTCTGGAAATGGGTTGAAGGGAATTAAATTGAATTTGCACGGCACATCGCGCACCAGTGCCACCAATTCATGCGCCTGTGCCACGCTGTCGTTCACGCCACGCAGCATGACGTATTCAAAAGTCACGAAGTCCCTCGGGGCTTTAACCAAGTAACGTTGACACGCCGCCATCAATTCACGCAAGGGGTATTTTTTATTCAAAGGCACGAGTTCATCGCGCAAATCATCGGTCGGCGCGTGCAAGGACACTGCCAATGCCACAGGACAATCATCGCGCAATCGATCCATCATCGGCACAACCCCAGAAGTCGAAACCGTCACGCGACGGCGCGACAAGCCATAGGCGTTGTCATCCAGCATGAGATTCAATGCAGGCACGAGCGCGTTGTAATTGAGCAAAGGCTCGCCCATGCCCATCATCACCACATTGGTAATCACACGATTGCCTTTGGGGTCTGCCCCAAGCGCATGGTTCGCCCACCACAGTTGGCTAATAATTTCGCCCGTGGTCAAATTGCGGTTAAAACCTTGATGCCCCGTTGAGCAAAAACGACAATTGACCGCACAACCTGCCTGCGACGAGATGCACAGCGTACCGCGTGAGGTTTCGGGAATGTACACCGTTTCCACCGCATTGCCTTGACCAACATCGGTCAGCCATTTGCGCGTGCCGTCACTGGCGGTATGGTCGGATAAAATCGTCGGCAATGGCAATACGCATGAGGCTTCTAACTGCGCGCGCAAAGACTTGGCCAAATCGGTCATCTCATCGAAATGTTGCGCGCCCATATGATGAATCCAACGCAAAACTTGACGCGCACGAAACGGCTTTTCACCCATTTGGGCAAAATGCTCAGCCATGGCTTTGGCATCAAAGTCGAGTAAATTGGTCGTCATAGTGGCTCAAAAATACAAAACATCTCAAATCGTAAAAATACGAAAAGCGCGAACAAAAACATGCGCCGCGCTTTATCGAATACACCCACACGGTACGTGTCGGTGTCATCAAATATTGAATTCAGTTTAGTTCAAAAAAAATTAACCGCGAATCAACCGAAAAAATATTTGATTTCAATCGCTGCGTTTTCCAAGCTGTCAGAGCCATGCACTGCATTGGCATCAATTGAATCAGCAAAGTCCGCACGGATGGTGCCTGCTGCGGCTTCTTTTGGATTGGTCGCGCCCATCAACTCACGGTTTTTCGCCACTGCGTTTTCGCCTTCCAAAGCCTGAATCATCACAGGACCTGAAATCATGAATGAAACCAAATCTTTGAAGAAAGGACGCTCTTTGTGAACTGCGTAAAAGCCTTCAGCATCTGCTTGGCTCAATTGTTTCATTTGTGCCGCAACGATTTTCAAGCCAGCATTTTCAAAGCGAGTGTAAATTTGACCAATCACGTTTTTAGCGACTGCATCAGGTTTAATGATAGATAAAGTGCGTTCGATTGCCATGTTGCCATGCTCCAAAGTTAAAAATGAAAAGATATTGAAAATTTCAATGTCGCACATTATAGCACAGACACACCGCTAAAACGACAAAAAGCCCAGCATTAACCGAGGCTTTTTTGTGCCCAGCGCACATCAAGCCTAAACGCCTAAAGCAATCCGATGAGGCAAAATCGACCACTTATTTGGGTTGAAAATACACGACTCAACTCAAGGAAATAAAACCCCAGATTGTTAATTTCTTTTTAATAATCTATAATCAAACGCGCAGACACGAATTGGCTTCTATTCATACATCCTCAAACTGAGTTCTACGCCAATACAGTTAAACTCAATTTTGAGTTTCACACCCACTTGTTGACAAAAATCATGAATATTCCATTTATCCAACACTTGCAGACAACGATCAAACGGGAACGGCTGTACGAATTTTTGACCATCAAGCAAGAAATGTATGAGTTTTTATCGGATTGGGCGGTACGCGGTGTCACCTCTTTTTTAATATTTAATTTGTTTGCATACGGGGTGTGTTCATTTTTGCTATATGAGGCATTTACTGTACGTGCGCATATATTGTTTGCTTCATCTATCGTTGTTTTTTCTGTCGCTATACAAATATATAAGGCGCGTTTTAATCAGTTGGTCAAAACGGGTGCGTGGGTTCACTCAAAAAATCAACTGGTTCTGTATTTTATTGTGTTTATTTTATGTGGCTATATTTGGTGGTCAGCCTACACCATCTATTTATTGCAGCACAGCCATGAAAATGCAATTTTTGGATTTATTGCTTCGGGGATGGTGGCAGCGTTCGCAATCAATCAATTTTCGGCTTTTATCCGAGTCATCGCTTTGGCATTCTTTTTCGTCATTGTCTGTTTGATATTGTGGGTCATTTTTTTTCACCTTCCTACGATTATCATCTTTATTATTGGGTTATTTTATATGTATTCGAAATAGCCTTATTGGGCACTCAACACCGAAATATGATGGTGTTTTATCGAATTAAGAACAATAATTTGGATTTTCTGGTTCAACTCAAACAAAAAAACCAAGCGTTAGAGCACGCAAATGTGATGCAAGCTCGATATTTATCTGCGGCCAGTCACGATTTGCGCCAACCATTGCACGCCTTATCCTTAATCGCCAACAATCTTCAACGAGAAAGCCATGATGCAGAACCCAAAAAGAAAAACAGTTTATTGCATTTAAATCAAGCGATTGAATCTTTAAGTAAGTCGTTTGACTCTATGCTTAACCTATCGCGTTTGGATTCTGGGGTCATCAAACCGAAATTCCAAATCCATCCGTTGCAACAGTTATTTGAGCGTTTAAGAATAGAATATCAAAGTCTTGCGACCAATAAAAACCTGAAGCTTAAAATCACACCCACCCAAGTATGCGTGCACACCGACGATGGTATGCTCTACAGCATTCTGAGCAACCTTGTGAGCAATGCCATTCGTTACACCGAACAGGGCGGCATTTTGGTCGGCGCGCAACGTCGGGGAAACTCTGTAAAAATTTGCGTCTGTGACACTGGGGTTGGTATCCCAACTGAAAAATTAAAACATATATTCAACGAATATCAACGCTTAGAGTATGCTCAAGAACGCGTGACGGGCGGTGTTGGCTTGGGCTTAGCCATTTCAGAACGCATGGCGGTATTACTCAAAACACGGATGACCGTTGTGTCCCGAGAAGGAAAAGGCAGCACATTCTCGATTGAAATTCCCATCGGAGAGTCACATAATGCACTCGCAAAAGACCCACCGATACTTGCCAATTCACTATGCAACAAAAAGGTGATGGTTGCGGACGATGATGCAATAGCCGCAGATAACTTGGCGCAAATGCTTGAGTCATGGGGAATGAAAGTGACCATCGTGCTATCGATTGAAATGCTCACCGAGGCCATGGCTGAAGAAGGAGAGTATTTCGATTTGGTTTTATCGGATTACCACCTTGGTTTGTCAGAAGAAAATGGTTTAAAGCTGTTGAAAACCGCATGTAACCTACAGCCCGCACAACCACCCATTTGCATCTTGATTACAGGCGACACAACGATTGATTTAATTGATCAATCCAATAAAGCCAATATTCAGTTGTTACACAAACCCATTAGACCCGCACGCTTGCGACTTCTTTTAAATAATTTATTCGCCGCGATTCACGAGAACCCGACCATGAACGATATTTAAAAAACACCATCTAACCTTTTAACTTTGACAATGTCGCAATATGACGCAATAAAAATCCCGCAACGTTAGCTGCGGGATTTTTATCACTAAAACACTGGCTTAAACGACTTATCAAGCTTTATTTTACGACACCTGAGCCATCAACCTCGAATTCAGTTGTTACACAAACCCATTAGACCCGCACGCTTGCGACTTCTTTTAAATAATTTATTCGCCGCGATTCACGAGAACCCGACCATGAACGATATTTAAAAAACACCATCTAACCTTTTAACTTTGACAATGTCGCAATATGACGCAATAAAAATCCCGCAACGTTAGCTGCGGGATTTTTATCACTAAAACACTGGCTTAAACGACTTATCAAGCTTTATTTTACGACACCTGAGCCATCAACCTCGACCTCGACACGGCGATTTGGTTGTAGACAAGCAATCAGAGCCGAACGATTGCCTGTACTCGCACACTGCTTCACAGGTTGAGACTCACCCATACCCACGGCATAGATTTTATTAGCGGGTAATCCTTGGGCAATAAAATATTGACGAACGGTTTGCGCGCGTTGTTCAGACAAACGCAAATTGTACGCGTCAGAACCCAAGTAATCGGTGTGACCTGTGATTTTGACGGAGTTCAATTGGTCAAACTGTTTCAGTTGTGCAGCCAAATTATCCAAATCATACTTGCCTTTGGGGTTTAAATCAGACAGACCACCACGATCAAATGCGAACAATGCATCCGCACCCAAAGTATAACGCT
>JAGNWC010000029.1 GCA_017986195.1 Hydromonas sp. | reverse complement strand
CAATTCCGCCGCCTCACCCGCGCCACTGGCGACCGCATGCAGCACCGTGTGCTCAGGCTCGAACACAGGCTCCTGCTCCACATACGTGCAGCGCAAACCCTGTTGACGCGAAATCGTGCCATCATCAGCCGATTGAATCCCCGCAATGATTTTGAGCAAAGACGATTTGCCCGTGCCGTTGCGACCAATTAGCCCGACACGCTCACCCTCCTCCAAAGAAAAATCGGCGTGATCTAATAAAGCAACATGACCGTAGGCCAGTTGCGCGTCGTTGATTGTAAATAATGCCATTTTGAATTTTTATTGAGTTGGATTGGCCCGACAGATACCTGAATTCGAGTAAGACGCAATTGTAACCGATAGCGCAATTGAATTGACGACAAGTCGTGTGTCCAGTAAAAAAGCAGACACATCGGTCTGCTTTTGAATCGATATACGTTGATAGGTGGGTTCAACGCTTTTTTATCTCAGTGCCGCAATCCGCTTAGCCGCGTTCGCACTGACCGCCTCTATCACCACAAAACGCGCCACATCAAAGTATTCGCGCGACTCCGCGTTGGTGCCATCGTTTGTACTATTGTCCTCAATGTCTTTGGGCTCGTCGTGCGTGAGGTGGATGCGCCAGTCGGGTTTTGGCAACGCGCCTTCGGCTTTTTCTGCCCACTCAATCACAACGATGGCGGTGTCATTGATGTTTTCTTCAAACCCTGCCGAATACCATTCACGCGGGTCGGTCAGGCGATACAAATCAAAATGATGCAAGGTTTTGGCAGGCGCAGTTTCGGGCAAATCGTAAGTTTCTAATAATGTATAGGTCGGACTTTTGACCTTGGTGTTTAAGCCAAACGCACTGATGAGATGGCGCGTGAAGGTGGTTTTACCCGCACCCAAATCACCCGATAAAAACACCACATCGCCCGATTGCAATTGACGCGAAACCTTCTGCGCCAACGCTGCAGTGGCGGTTTCGTCTTCTAATTTTAGAGTAAGAAAAAGGGTCATGATTTGACTGAACCCGTTGGGGTGCTGTGTTTATTGTGCGAGGATTGTACGTGAATCGACTTACAGCAATCTGATAAAACGCAAAGTTTTTCACCTAAGTTTTGCCATTACTTGCCGTTTCGTTCTCGCCCTTTTGTTTGCGCTCTTTTGTGCCTACCCGTATAATGTCGCCTTTCTCATCGAACCTTTAGCGAAAGCCTTTATGAACACCACCACGCCGATCCGTACCCGTTTTGCTCCCAGTCCCACTGGCGCACTGCATATTGGCGGCGCGCGCACGGCTTTGTACAGTTGGGCTTTGGCAAAACACTTCGGTGGCACGTTTGTTTTGCGCATCGAGGATACCGATGTGGAACGCTCCACCCCTGAAAATGTCGCAGAGATTTTAAACGCGATGGCGTGGTTGGATTTGGCTCACGATGATGGTCCATATTATCAAATGCAACGCATGGATAGATACCGTGAGGTGATTGCACAGATGCTCGCCAATGGTACAGCGTACCATTGCTACTGCTCACGCGAAGAACTCGAACACATGCGTGCCGAGCAAGAATCAAAAGGCGAGCGCACAAAATACAATGGTTTGTGGCGACCCGAAGCAGGTAAAACCCTGCCCAATATTCCCGCAGGTGCTCAACCCGTGGTGCGTTTTAAAAACCCAACCGACGGCGCGGTGACGTGGCACGATGTGGTCAAAGGCGAAATTTCAATCAACAATATTGAATTGGACGATTTAATCATTGCTCGCGCCGATGGTACGCCAACCTATAATTTTTGTGTGGTGGTCGATGACTGGGACATGGGTATCACGCATGTGATTCGCGGTGATGACCACGTGGGCAATACCCCCAAACAAATCAATATTCTCAAAGCCTTGAATGCGCCGTTGCCACTGTATGGTCATGTGCCGATGATTTTGGGACCTGATGGTAAAAAACTCTCCAAGCGCACTAATTCAACCGCGGTGATGGATTACGAGCGATTGGGTTATTTGCCTGAAACGCTGTGCAATTACTTGGCACGCTTGGGTTGGGGGCACGGTGACGATGAGGTATTTAACCGCGAACAATTTATCGAATGGTTTGATTTGACCAATTTATCGAACTCGCCCGCGCAGTGGGATCCAAAAAAACTCAATTGGCTCAACAACCATTACATCAACGCCAAACCGCAAGCCGAGTTGACTGCATTGATACAAACACGCTTACAAAAACGTCTGAACAATTATGACCACGCCTACCCGATTGACACGGCGACACTCTCGGCGTGGGTTGAATTGTTTAAATCACGTGCGGATACTTTGGTACAGATTGAAGATGCCGTAGAGGGATTTTTCTTACCATACAACGCCAATCTCGATCTCATCAATGAGCATGTAAACGAAGCCAATCGCCCCGCTTTGCGTGACTTTACAGAAAAACTTGAAACCCTTGTTTGGGAAAAAGCAGCCATTCACGATTTGATACAAAACACGTTAGCGGAACATGGCTTAAAAATGCCTGTCATTGGAAAACCCTTACGCGCCATCTTGCTCGGTCAAACCAATAGCCCCTCGCTGGATACCATCATCTACATTTTGGGGAAAAACACCACCATCGAACGTCTGCAAAGTGCATTAAGTTGATTCCGCACAAATTCGCCCTTTGCGCTTGCGCAAACCAAAAACTTAGCATAGATTAAACGCTGATATCTGTGGGTTATCGTCATATTCAACCCATTTGACATCCTGCGACACATTTCGCCATAGGCATCTACGCATATCTGCCAGCGACGGATGGGTCGTACCACAGCAGTTTTCTATATCCGATGTTTTTCAAATAAGGGGTTTATTATGGATAAGTTTTGGTGGTTGACGCTCGGTTTATTAATCGGTTGGGTGATTCATTGGATACTCACCGCATTTTTCTGTAAATGCAAATGCACGTGCGAGTGCTGCAAAGACGGCACGCGCTCAGACTCAAACAAAGGCAGTTGTTGCTCAAAGAATCAAGTCACTGAAAAACAGTCTTCTCACTTTGTTGATGGCACAACCCACAACAATCTGGTTGGCAGTACGGCCAAAGCGGTCGCAGTCTCACCAAGTGGTTTGTTCCAAATCGATGGCCAGGATGATTTGAAAGTCATTGAAGGCATCGGTCCTAAGGTCGCAGAAATTTTACATGCCGCAGGCATTCATCAATTCCACGAATTGGCTGTCACACCCGTTGCCAAATTGGATGAAATTTTAGATGCTGCGGGCTTGCAAATGATGAACCCAGGCACTTGGCCCGAACAAGCAGCCCTGATTGCCAAAGGCGACCAAGCAGGTTTCGAGCGTTTGACCGAAGAGTTAAAAGGTGGCGTGCGCGTTTAACACGTTCACTGCTCATCAAACACAAGGAGAAACTCTATGAACCACAATCAAAACGGTTGCCAATGCAAGCGTCCCTGTTGGTGCACTTGGTTGCGTTGGCTGGTCGCGGCAATTTTGGCTTTCTTGCTATTGCGCGGCTGTATGGCACCCAAAGCAGTTGATACCGCTGCCACCCTGACTGCGCCTGCGGCTGCCGTGGCAACTGCACCTGTCGCTACACCAACGACCGCACCCGCAACCACGGTTGTACCTGCGCAAACCGATATGGCGAAAAACGCCGCCTGTGTGGACACATTAAAAATGGTGGTTGAATTTGACACGGGCAGTGCCAAACTCACAGCCAAAGGTGTGAGCCAACTCGATGCGGTGTCGGAATGCTTGAAAGAAGGCAAATTTGAAGTCGCAGGTCACACCGATGCCCAAGGCAACGATGCCGTTAACCAAGCCCTGTCAGAATCACGCGCCCAATCAGTGGTTGCGTATCTGATTCAAAAAGGCGTGGCAAGCGAGCGCATGACTGCCAAAGGCTACGGCGAATCACAACCTATTGCCAGCAACGACACGGCAGAAGGTCGTCAACAAAATCGACGTATTACGTTTGTACCAGTGCCGTAAATCAGTTACTACCTGCTGTACGAAAAAACACCTCACTACCATTAACTATGAGGTGTTTTTTCTATTGTTTTGGCAACGCATCTCAATATGACATATAAGCCCTCACTACTGCTCGCCCACCCAGCGCATAAATAAATCATGTGCGCGTTTGCCTGCTTCAGATTGCGCATTGTCATCGTTGATGAGTGACACCACAACATAACGTTTGCCACCTTTGCCGTCGATATAGCCCGCTATCGCCCGCACGTTGTTGAGCGAACCCGTTTTTATACGTCCACGCCCCACCATATCCGTGTCGATCAGGCGTTTTTTCACCGTGCCTTCGATGCCAATGCGCGGCAGACTGTCGACAAATTCAGGCATCTGATTGGCTTGAATCAAGATGTGCGCCAACTCGCGCGGGCTGATGCGCGTGGCGTTGGACAGACCTGAGCCATTGCCCATGCTGACGCTGTCATCACTCAAACCCGCCTCATTTAAAATTTGATGCACCACTTGCGCACTGTTTGAGAGCGTGGCGGGCTGGTTGGCTTGCAGTGATAAATTCAAATAGATTTGCCGTGCCATGACATTATTGCTGTAAAAATTCATATCTTTAATCATCGCCGATAAGGGCGGTGATTGCACCGTCGCCAAGGTTTTCCACGAACCATCGGTATCAGTGCTGCCTGCGCGAGAACGCGGCACAGCATCCATCGCTTGTGGCTCAGACCATGCAATTGTCGGCGCGAAACAATCGTGCCAACGTTGAAACAGCTTGTCCCAGAAACGCTCAACACTGCAACTGGCAACTTCTAAACCCGTGTATCCTTTGAACAATGCGCCGAACACGCCTTGTGCGTACTGATTGGCAGTAGTTTGATAGGCGTGAATGTGCCACTGCTGCTCGCCACAACCTGAATAGTATGTACCGCTCACCCACGCCGAATAAGTCGAAACACCGACATTCACCGTGCTTTTCCAACCATTTGCAGGACAAGCCCCTTCAACAAAACGCACACGGTTGTTCAACACAAACCCATCCAACCACGGCACCATGCGCACCTGCTGATACTCAGGGTCAAACGAAAAACTCAAGGCATGATAATTCAGTAAAGCCGCATCGGGCAAAGCATTGTAGGGCATCGCTGGCTCGCCATCAAACTCGGCTGGTTTTCGCTCCATATTGCCAAACGCATTTCGATCAATCAGCAGCGGCGCGTTCAGTTGCTTTACCCCCGTGCGCTTGAGTTGCTGCACCAAATCATCCAATCGCTCAATCACCAATTGAGGATCGCCCGAACCCTTGAGCAACAAAGGCGAATTGAGTTGCCCTTGAGCATTGATGGACTCTTGCGCCAGTAAATGCGTTTGCCAACGATAATCCGCGCCAAATTTCTTCAATGCTGCAAACGTGGTCAACAATTTAATCACCGACGCAGGATTTTGCGCACGATTGGCGTTGACAGCAATGATGGGGGCAGAATCCCCAACGGCTTGCGCGTAAAAAGACACGTTTGAGCGCGCAATGCTACCATTCAAAGCATTCAAAAAATCTTTTTGTGACATCGAATCACCGATTGGCGCAGACACAGCAACGATTGGTGTTACGACTCTGTATCCGTCTGCGCTTTGCGCAAACGTGTGGACACTACCCAGCATACCCAAGATGGTCAAAATGTAGTTTAATCGTTGTATTCGCATATCATCTTCAAAAATGACTCATTGTTGTCACTAACATTGTACTGGATAGTCCAAGAAGATGATTCAAATTGCGCCCTGCTTGTGCCATTTGCGCGTTTGTAAAAATAGCCAACCCATCTGGTAAGTGGTATAATCGCACCCATTGAGTGATATAAGACAGAGGACTGCAATGAGCGCAACCATCATCGACGGCAAAGCCATCGCCACCGCCACCCAAGCCGAAATCAAGACACGCGTTACACAATTGGTAGAGCAAGGTGTGCGCCCTGGGTTGGCAGTGATTTTGGTCGGCGAAAACCCTGCTTCGCAAGTCTATGTACGCAATAAAGTCAAAGGTTGCGAAAACGTCGGTATGCATTCAGTTTTGAATCGTTATCCTGCCGATTTATCCGAAGTCAAATTACTCGCACGCATCGAAGAACTCAACGCCGACCCAAGCATCCACGGCATTTTGGTGCAATTACCTCTCCCCAAACACATCAACGAACACGCGGTACTCGAAGCGATTGCGCCCGAAAAAGACGTTGATGGTTTCCACCTAATGAACGCAGGCGCGCTCATGACGGGGCAACCGCGTTTGCGTGCCTGTACGCCATATGGCGTGATGAAAATGCTGGAGTTTCATAAAATTTCGCCTTGGGGCGCGAATGCTGTGGTCATCGGCGCATCGAATATCGTTGGCAAACCGATGGCGATGATGCTCTTGCAAGCGGGTGCGACAGTCACTATTTGCAACTCCAAAACCCGCGATTTGGCATCGCACACGCGCAACGCCGACATCATTGTCGCTGCGGTCGGACGCGAAAATATTTTGACAGCTGATATGGTGCGTGCAGGCGCGACTGTGATTGACGTGGGCATGAACCGCAATGCAGAGGGCAAACTGTGCGGCGACGTGGATTTTGAATCGGTGAAAAAAGTCGCGGGTGCAATTACCCCTGTACCTGGTGGCGTGGGACCGATGACCATTACCATGCTGTTGATGAACACTTTGGAATCGGCACAAAACACCTTAAAATCAGTGTATTAAAAACAGACATTAAGAGACAATCAAGATATGAGTACATTAGAAAATGGCATTATTATCAAAGGACTCACCACCGCTGGCAAAGCATTTCGCCCAAGCGATTGGGCGGAGCGACTGTGTGGCGTGATGCGTTGCTTTGAGCGCGACCAACAAGGTTACAACCACATCACTTATTCAGAATATGTCCGTCCAACCTTGTTTGAAGGTGTGAAGTCGGTGATAGTCCACCACGCACTTGAAGAAATTAAACCTGAGGCTTATCGTTTCTTTTTAGAATTCGCAGAAAACAACAAACTTCAAGTGGTTGACTTACCTTCTACTGAATCCCAAGGCTGATACCCATCGGCTTTTTTTATATCCCAAATAACCATGAAAAAAATTTTATTGATTGTGATGTGCGTCATGTCATTGACTGCCTGCAAACAAACCACTTCACAAACACAAGTCACCGCAACGCAAATCAACGCCGAATTGGCTGCGCGTCAAGCAGTCTTATTGGACGTGCGCACACTCGCTGAATACCACTCAGGGCACGTGGGCAATGCCCTGCTCGTGCCGTATGACAGCATTGCACAAACCATTGCTACCGTTGTGCCTGATAAAAATCAAACGATTTACTTATACTGCCGCTCTGGACGACGCTCAGGGATTGCTTCTGACACACTCAAAGGCATGGGCTATACCCGCGTTGTCAATTTAGGTGGATTGAGTGATTTGGCTCAATATGGCTTAACCGTTGAAAAATAATGCTGTTTCCAAAAGCACAAAAGCGCGACTGAATTCAGTCGCGCTTTTTAATTGAGCCGCTCTAAATTACTTCACACGGTTGCGATATTCATTGGTGCGTGTGTCGATTTCAATCTTGTCGCCCGTATCCACAAACAAAGGCACTTGAATTTCGTGGCCTGTGGATATTTTAGCGGTTTTCAAGACTTTACCAGACGAAGTATCGCCTTTGACCGCTGGCTCGGTATAAGTCACTTCACGCACGATAATCGTGTCTGGCTCAACAGAAATCGGGCGATCTTGGTAAAACACCACGTCGCAACGCATGCCGTCTTCTAAGTAGTTGAGCACATCGCCCATGCTGTCGGCTTCGATTTCGTACTGATTGTATTCATCATCCATGAACACATACATTGGATCGGCAAAATACGAATAAGTTACCGATTTTTTATCCAATACCAACACATCAAATTTATCGTCCGCGCGATACACTACTTCAGTGCCTGCGCCCGTCAATAAATCCTTCATTTTCATTTTAATAATCGAGCCCGAACGACCTGAGCGGCTGTACTCGGTTTTTAACACCACTTTTGCCACGCCATCGGCCATAAATACATTACCCGCGCGGAGTTCTTGAGCAGTTTTCATAACAATAATACCTTTGTGAATTTTTAAGTTGAATGTACGTCTTGTTTTAGCGTCAATATCTGGCCATCATCCGCTAAAAAATTTAACGCAACATTATAGCCCGTTTTGTATGACAAAACCACTCAATTTCTGTAACTGCTTACTGCGCGACAATCACTAAGGCTGGGCGCAACACGCGATCGGCAATCTTAAAGCCTTTTTGCAACACCTCAACCACCAAACCTGATTCCAACTCTGAGGGCACCATCGAAATCGCTTGGTGAAAATGCGGGTCAAATTTTTCACCTTTTGGATTCAATTCAACCACTCCGCTTTTTTCCAAAGCAGCGGTGAGTTGTTTGAATGTCAGTTCAACACCTTCACGCAAAGTCTGCACATCACCTGAATTGTCCTGCAAGGCTTTTTCCAAACTGTCTTGTACGGGAACCATGTTTTCAGCGAATTTCTCAATTGAAAATTTATGCGCTTTGGTCACATCTTCCGCCGCACGACGACGCACATTGTCCATCTCAGCCACTGTGCGCAACAATTGATCTTTTAGACGTGCGTTTTCTTCTTCTAAAGCACTCAGTTGAGTGTCGTTCACATCATCAAAATTCAGAGGTGCATCTGTCAAATCTTCTGCCGAAAAATCCACGTGTTCGGTGGCGTTCTCTGACACCGTTTCGTCTGCGGTTTGTTTGGGGTTTACTTGCTCAGTCATAATTTACTCAATTGGGTTGTACAAAAATGGCGGAACGAAAGCGATACTTTCAGCAACCACCCTACCCCTAACAATAGGGACTTAATCATAAATTTCAAGCATGTTTTTGTGTCTGCGTGTGGATAAATTGCTTAATTGCCACCACATCATTAGGTAAATCAAATACACGCTGCGGCAAAGACTCAATGCCTTTGCTCGAATCAGGACGCGGTGGTTTGATGCCCAATGCTTCCTCAATCGTTGCTTCAAACTTCGCCGCCTGCGCGGTTTCGAGCACCACCATTGGCACGCCTGCTTCTAAATACTGAAACGCGACATATACACCATCGGCGGTGTGCGGGTCGATGATTTGTTTGTAATCTTGATACACTTCGCGGATGGCGAGCAGGCGTTGATTGTGCGTGCTCGAACCCGATACAAATCCATATTGCTCGCGGATTTTGGCAAATTCGGGCGTGCCCGAAATATCAAATTGCCCCGTTTTTTCGACCTGTTCAAACAGTTGACGGGTTTTTTCTGCATTACGCCCCATGAGGTCAAACATAAAACGTTCAAAATTCGAGGCTTTAGAAATATCCATCGATGGACTTGAGGTATGGTGCGTGTCGTTTGCAGCGCGTACACGGTACACGCCTGTTTTGAAAAACTCGTCCAAGACATTGTTTTCATTGGTCGCGACCACCAATTTTTCGATGGGCAAACCCATTTGACGCGCGATGTGCCCTGCACAAACATTGCCAAAATTGCCCGATGGCACGGTGAATGAGACCTTTTCATCGTTTGACTGGGTCGCGGCAAAATACCCTTTGAAGTAGTACACCACCTGTGCCATCACCCGCGCCCAGTTGATTGAATTGACTGTGCCAATGCAGTGCTCGGCTTTGTAGGCATGGTCGTTCGAGACTGCTTTGACGATGTCTTGTGCATCATCAAACACGCCATCGATGGCGATGTTAAAAATATTCTCGTCTTGCAGACTATACATCTGCGCGGTTTGGAACGGGCTCATTTTACCTTTGGGCGTGAGCATGAATACATTTACACCCTGCTTGCCACGCATCGCGTATTCGGCAGCACTGCCCGTGTCGCCAGAAGTTGCGCCGAGGATATTGAGCGTTTGACCACGTTTGTGCAGCACATATTCAAACAAACTACCCAACAATTGCATCGCCATGTCCTTGAATGCCAAGGTCGGACCATTCGACAAGCCCAGTAAACTTAAAGTCGTATTTTTTTCTTTACCCAATTTTGTCAAAGGCGTGATGTCCTCAATCCACTGACCTGCACGTGCATTGATAAACACCTGCGGCGCATAGGTTTTACTCACCAAGGGTGCGAGTTCCTCAGGCGCAATATCGCTGACAAATTTACTAAAAATCGCAAATGCGAGTTCGGCATACGACAGATGACGCATCGATGCCAATTCTTCCTTAGAAATTTGTGGATAGTGTTCGGGCAAATACAAGCCACCATCGGGCGCAAGTCCGCCCAATAAAATATCGCAAAACTGCTCGTTCGCTGCATGACCACGGGTTGAGATGTACTTCATGGGATTCCAGTATGAATAAAAAGGGAAATTTGAATACTGTATTATAAAACAAGGGCGCATCGGTTGCGCCCTTTTGTGATGAATTAAGGTCTGAAAGACGCGACCGTCAATAGTGTGATGGATGTCTTGTTGGCGTTGGGTTTGGGTTAAACATGCACCAAAGTCCCCTCATCCTCACCCTTAACCACACGCATCAAACCGCCTTCTTTGAAAATCGAGAATACTTTAATCGGCATTTTTTGGTCGCGGCACAAGGCAAATGCAGTTGCGTCCATCACGCCCAAGTTTTTATTGATGGCTTCATCAAAAGTGATGTCACTGTAGCGCGTGGCGTTGGGGTCTTTTTTCGGGTCGGCTGAGTAAATACCGTCGACTTTAGTGGCTTTGAGCACGATTTCCGCACCGATTTCCACACCACGCAAAGCAGCGGCAGTGTCGGTGGTGAAAAATGGGTTGCCTGTACCTGCGGCAAAAATCACAATTTTGCCTTCATCCAAGTGGCGCATCGCACGCGGACGAATATACGGCTCGACCACTTGGTCAATGCGCAAAGCCGATTGCACTCGCGCCTCCAAACCCGCATGTTTCATCGCGTCTTGCAGAGCCAGTGCATTCATGATGGTTGCAAGCATCCCCATATAATCTGCCGTGGCGCGATCCATACCCGCCGCGCCACCCGCCATGCCGCGGAAAATATTACCGCCGCCAATGACCACTGCCATTTGCACGCCCGTATCAACAACGGCTTTAATTTGCGCAACCATGCCCTCGATGGTGGCGCGGTTGATGCCAAAAGCATCGTCGCCCATCAGTGCTTCACCTGATAATTTGAGTAAAACGCGTTTGTATCCTGACATGATTTTTCCTTTTTTAAGTGTTTATTGTTTGTAAAAATATCATAGGCATCATCATTTCGAGGAGCCAAGTAATCCACGCCATGTTGATGCACCCATGGATTGCTGCGCGACACAACCGCTCGCAATGACGGGATTTTTGATTCAAAAAAAGCGGGCAATGCCCGCATTTTTTATCGCGTTACGCTTGAGATGCTGCA
>JAGNWC010000131.1 GCA_017986195.1 Hydromonas sp. | reverse complement strand
GACTGAGTGGCTTTGGACTTACAATAATGTTCGACCTCACTCAGCCATTGGCGGTGTCCCGCCAAGACGGCTGACTGAGGCCGCTTATCCTCTACTTTTAAATGAAGTGTGAAATGGGGGGATTACAACAAAACCCCGCTCTACGGCGGGGTTTAATGGAAATTTTTAAAGCACATCGGGCACAACGCCCTTGCCCTGCCGAATCAGTCGCACCCCCTCTTCACTGATGTCCAAAACCGTGGTGGCGACGTTGTCACACGCGCCGCCATCAATGATTAAATCAACCCGCTTGCCAATTTTTTCTTGAATTTCATGCGCGTCATTGAGCGGCGCGTCTTCGTCTGGCAGTATCAAGGTACAGGATAGAATCGGCTCACCCAATTCGCGCAATAACGCCTGTACAATATTGTGATCAGGCACGCGCAAGCCAATCGTGGCGCGTTTGGGATGCAGGGTGCGGCGCGGCACCTCTTTGGTTGCGGGCAAAATGAAGGTGTACGCCCCAGGGGTCAAGGATTTGAGCAAGCGGTACTGTTGGTTATCCACTCGCGCGTATTGCCCCAACTCGGATAAGTCGTGGCACACCAAGGTCAAATGGTGCGACAAATCAATTTGCCGAATCTGCAAAATACGCTCCATTGACGCACGGTCGCCCAAACGACAGCCCAGTGCGTAACCCGAATCGGTTGGATAGACAATCACCCCATTTTTCTCCAACACCGCCACAGCCTGCGTGATTAAACGCGGCTGGGGTGACTCAGGATGGATTTCGAGAATCGGGCAACTCATTTTTATAAATCCTCAGACTCAATCACCGCATACGCTGAGTGGTTGTGGATGGACTCAAAGTTCTCGGCCTCGACTGTGAACGCCTGCACGGAGGATGTCGCGCGCAACACGCCCGCGACATCACGCACCAAGTCCTCGACAAATTTTGGATTGTCATAGGCGCGCTCGGTGACGTATTTTTCGTCAGGGCGTTTGAGCAAGCCATACAAATCACACGAACCCTGCAACTCAATCGCACGAATCAATTCATGCAAATTAAATTCGCCCAATGCCTCATTAGACAAAGTCAAATGCGCGGTGACATGCGAGCGTTGGTTGTGCGCGCCGTATGTGGAAATTTCTTTGGAGCACGGGCACAGGCTGGTCATGGGAATCAGCACCGACAGGCGAATATTGGCCACGCCATTTTTCGCCACGCCACGCAAGGTGATTTCGTAATCCATTAAACTTTGAATCCCCGACACAGGTGCAGTTTTTTTGATGAAATACGGAAAATGCACTTCAATGTCGCCCTGCTCCGCTTCCAAGCGCGTGAGCATGTCTAAGGTCATGGCTTTAAAATTCGCCAAGGTGAATGCCTCGGAATGCTCCTCAAGCAAAGAGACGAAGCGTGACATATGCGTGCCTTTTTTATGCGCGGGTAATTTGACGGTGAGCGCGTATTCACCAATGCTGGCTTGCGCACCCGCGCCCAAATTGACCAACATGGGAAAACGCACGTCTTTAATACCCACACGCGCAATCACCATATTGCGTGGGTCGTGGGTACTTTGTATATCTGGAATTGTGTTGTTTGTCATAATAATTTTATTTAACTGTATGAGAACGAACTATGCCACAAATTTTCGAAACCTGCTCACGGCGCATTCGCCAACGCACTGAACCAATATGCCAACAATTCTGCTCATTCATTCGCCTGATGAATGCGATTGAGCCACATCGCATCGCCATAACTGAAAAAACGATAGCCGTTGTCAATCGCATGGTTGTACGCATCGCGCATGGTGTGCACGCCACTAAAGGCGGACACCAACATGAGCAAGGTCGATTGCGGCAGATGAAAATTGGTAATCAATGCATCCACCACGCCGAACCGATACGGCGGGCGGATAAACAATCGTGTTTCGTTAGTGGCCGCACGCATCTGCCAGTCGTCGTTTTTGTCTGGATTTTGTTGTACATAGGCAGACTCCAAAGCGCGCAACGAGGTCGTGCCAACGCAAACCACACGGCGTTTTTCGGAACGCGCTTGGTTAATCAACTGCGCGGTGGACTCGGGAATTTCATACCATTCTTCGTGCATGATGTGCGCGCTCAAATCCTGCGTGGACACGGGTAAAAACGTGCCTGCGCCAACATGCAAGGTCACATACGCGAGCACCACACCTTTTGCCACCGCGTCTTGCAGTAGTTGCTCGTCAAAATGCAAACCCGCTGTCGGCGCGGCGACCGCGCCATCATTCTGCGCAAATACAGTTTGATAACGCTGTGCATCAAAACCATCGGCTTGATGGTTGATGTACGGTGGCAAAGGCAAATGCCCATGCGCCTCCAAAATACTTAAAATGGGCTGACTGCTGCGCAAATGATAAAACCGCTCATTTTTAGACAGCACGGTCAATTCAACACCAGACGCAATCTGAATGCTTGTACCCGCAGGCGGTGCTTTGGACGCGCGAATTTGCGCGATGCACTCGTGCATGCCACTCACGCGATCAAGCATGACTTCGACCTTGCCGCCCGTGGCTTTTTGTCCAAATAAGCGCGCTTTAATCACTTTGGTATTATTGAGCACCAGCACATCCCCAGTGCGCAATTGCGCTAACACATCGGGAAATTGCGCGTCCTGCAACGCCTCGCCCACCACGAGCAATCGGCTCTTCGTGCGCTCGCTCGCAGGCATCTGCGCAATCAGCGTGTCGGGTAAATTATAATCAAAATGAGTGAGGTTCAAATCATCGGCGTGATGAATCACCGCAGGCAATCGATGGGAAAAATGGTCGGTCATAACAAGAGAATTTTAACAACGCGCCGTGCCTACACAAGGACACAACAGACGCACAGCGATACAATAATCGCGCATTTTACCGTAAATCCATAGCCATCAAGGCTCAAAAACACACACTGTGCGTCTTTTTCCACTACAAACCCGCACGAAGGCGGCAAATACCCTTGCAACCCAGCGCAAAATCAGTGATAATTGCGGACTTGTTAAACCCGTTCGGGCTTTTTATTTCGGCGTGTGATTAGGTTTTATGTGGTTGGTTTAAATTTTTTTGAACTTCCACCGCTTAATTGGCTGCCATTTTTGAGGAACTACCATGAAACCAGAAATTCACCCAGAATACCAAGAAGTTGTGTTCCACGACATCTCTTGCGACTTTAAATTCATTTCTCGCTCAACTGCAAAAGCGCGCGAAACCATTGAATTTGAAGGCAAGACCTATCCTTTAATTAAATTAGAGGTTTCTTCTGAATCACACCCATTTTATACTGGCACGCAAAAAATCGTTGATACTGCGGGTCGTGTTGAGAAATTCAAAAACAAATACGGCACACGTGCCTCTTCTGCAAAAACAGAAGCGTAATCGTTTGGTATTTCAAAACTCAAAAGACAGCAATCGCTGTCTTTTTTGTTATCAAATTGGATTTTCGAGCGTGACACCATCCATTAAAATCCAATTAATCCCCAAACAACTTGAAAACATCCCCTGCTGTTGGTTAAAATTGAACCTGTTGCCCAACCAAAATCTCTATTAAAATCGGACTCCATGAAGTCGAATCAAACCACCAATCCCTTGCGCTTAAACCAACAAGACACTTCACGATTGCCTTACCGATATTTCATTCTGTTGGCCATTGCGTATATCTTACCAGGCTTGATATGGCGCGGCTTGTGGCGACAAGAAGCCGAGAGTTTCGGTGTGATGCTCACCATGGCACAAGGGGCGAACATTGATTGGTTGTTGCCCAATGTTGCTGGCGCGTACGTATTTGACAATGGTCCTTTACCGTACTGGATTGGCGGGATTTTCATTAAAATTTTCGGTGGCTTTTTAGGTGCTTTCAGTGCCGC
>JAGNWC010000130.1 GCA_017986195.1 Hydromonas sp. | reverse complement strand
GCCGTGCAGAGTCTGTAAAAGCGTTCTTGGTTAGCCAAGGTGTTCCTGCTGGTAAAATCGTGAGCCAAGGTATGGGCGAACGTCAATTGATCGTGTCTCCTGCTTCTTGTAAAGGCACTAAAGCAGCACGCCAAGCATGTGAGCAACCTAACCGTCGCGTGACTGTTGACATTGAAGGCGCAAGCGTTCCTGCGAACCAAGTTGAAGCATGGAAACGTGAATTGACTGCGGTTGGTGTAAACGTTACCAAATAATCTCTCGTTTTGATTGATTGAAAAGCCCTGCGGTTGCAGGGCTTTTTTCATGGTAGAATTTTGGCTCGCAAGTCAACCTCTCGCAAGCAATATTTACCTGCATATGCCTTTTAATTATTGACTGACCACCATGAACAACCAGACCCAGACTTCAGATTACCAAAACACCTCTGCCCAAGAGATTGAAAAATTTTCCCAACATGCGCACGAGTGGTGGGATGAGCAAGGCCCCTTAAAAACTTTGCACCAAATCAACCCCACACGCATGGCTTGGATTGCCAAACATGCCGATTTAGCCAACGCACAAACTATAGACATCGGGTGTGGAGGTGGCATATTGAGTGAGTCTTTGGCAAAAGCGGGTGCGCTTGTGACGGGCTTGGACATGGCATCCGATTCAATCGAAATTGCGCGTACACATGCACAAGCGGCTCAATTGAACATTGACTATCAGATCAGCACTGCAGAAGCATGGGCTCAGGCACATCCAGCAGAATATGAGGTGGTCACGTGCATGGAATTATTGGAGCATGTGCCTGATCCCGCATCGGTGATACACGCGGCAGCGCAACTGTTGGCACCGGGCGGCGTGGTGTTTTTTTCCACCATCAACCGAAACCCAAAGGCTTGGGCATTGACCATCGGTGCGGCCGAGCATCTGCTCAAATGGATACCCAAAGGCACACACCAATACGACACCTTCATCAAACCGAGTGAACTCTCGGCAATGGCTCGGCAGTCTGGATTAGAAGTTATTGCCTTGGCGGGTGTGGGTTATCAGCCGTGGAAATCTAAAACCAACCCGTTCGTGGCAACCCAAGACACCAGTGTTAATTACATGATGGCGTGTCGCAAAGCCGCCTCATAATAATTGATGTTCAGCGTGAACGCATAGCGTGCTGTGCCCACGAAAACCAACCGAAGCAAAAAGTTTTGCCCCAAGTCGTCGTGAGCACGACTCCCAAAAATATTGATATCATTATTAACACTGCAACCAAATATGTTGTCACTGCTGGCTTAACCCGCAGTCTGCTTGCACGGAGATTGCGGGTCAAGCCAGCTGCTGTCCCACAAACATTTCATCCCCCAAAAGGATGATGAAATGGAAATTGAGTACTCCGTCATTCCCGCATGATTTCAGCGGGAATCCAGTTGTTACCTAATATTAATGGCTTTTAAAAGCGAGTTAGAGTGTTGTGTGGATACCCGCTAAAATCACGCGGGTATGACGGCGCGGGTATTTTAAGTGCAGTCATTATGTTCAACAAAAATCGCCATCATGTCTCAATATCCAAGCAAGGACCAAGCCATGCCACACAAAACCCTCGGTGTACTGTTTGACTTAGACGGCACGCTGGTTGATTCCGCGCCTGATTTGGCTGGTGCGGTCAATGCCATGCGCGTCAAACGACATTTGCCGCCACTGCCCTTGGCGCAACTGCGCCCTTTCGCCTCGCATGGTGCACGCGGATTACTCGGTGCGGGCTTTGATATGAACGACAGTCACCCCGACTACTTCGCCATGCGTGATGAATTTCTCGAATATTATGAGCGACACGCCACCGAGCACACCCGTTTGTTCGAGGGTGTGGACGAAGTGCTCAACCATTTGGAAAAAAACCAAATCGCATGGGGCATCATCACCAACAAATACCAACGCTTCACCACACCTGTGGTGCAGTCCTTGGGCTTGGATAAACGGGCGCAGGTCATTGTGTGTGGTGACACCACAGCACATGCCAAGCCACATCCCGAACCACTTATCTACGCGGCAAAACAGTTGAATCTCCCCGCACAAAACCTAATCTACGTGGGCGATGATGCGCGCGACATACAGGCGGCGCGTGCGGCCATGTATGGCAAAGCGATTGCGGTGCGCTATGGCTATGCGGATTTAAACGCCATTGATTCTTGGGGTGCGGATGCACAAATCAATCAAGTGATTGACTTGATAGCGACAATATAAAGATTGTGGGCGTTTGCTGTATTGGCAATGTTTTGCGCAACGGGTGGGTCAATGCAAAAAAGAGTTTCGCATCGATTTGAATGCAAACCCCAAATAAGCACGGCGTGAAGCAATAGAAAAACAAAATCCAAAGAAAATCCCCTGCTCCCAAGGAGGTTGAAATCGTTGCGCATAAACAACAAACTGTTGTTTATACACTGCAAAACGCGCGATAAAAGACAATAGTGTTGGACAAAACCGCCGTGTGGTAGCAAAATTAGACCGTCGGAATGAGAGCGAAGTTCGCGTTTCGTAAGATCTCTGCAAAGAGTATTGGGATTGAAATAATTTGATCCCAACTGTTTAAAGTTTAACTTTTAAGAGGATAAACAAATGAAAAAGACTTTAGTCGCATTAGCTGTTTTGGGTTCGTTCGCTGGCGTTGCATCTGCTGCAACCAGTGTAACTTTGTACGGTACTGTTGATGGTGGTTATGAAGATTGGCAGTTCAAAAACGGTTTGAAAAAACACGGCATTGACCAACCAGGTGGTTTTTTGAAAAACAAATTGGTGCAGGGCGGTACATCTGAAAACAACAGCAAATTTGGTATCAAAGGTCAAGAAGACTTGGGTAACGGCTTGGCTGCTATTTTCACTTTAGAGGGCAATCTTGGTGCTGACGTTGGCGAAACAAATGCAGGTCAATTGTTTAACCGTGAATCAACTGTTGGTTTGAAAGGTTCTTTCGGCGAAGTGAAAATCGGTCGTGCGAAATCACAAATGGAATTGGCTTTGGGCGGCATCGTTCCTGGCTCACGTGTTGCTGACGTAGATTTGTACTCTGTTGCGATGGATCGTCACAGCAATGGTTTGTTCTACTCTTATGACAATGCTGGCTTCTCTTTTGGTGCAGACGTGACCACTAAAGGTGGCGCGGCAGGTAACGAAGATGAAGGCAAGAATGGTAGCAAAATTGGCTACGGCGCACGTTTGGGCTATGCAGGTCAAGTCGGTGGCAACGTGACTTTGTTGGCACGTGCTGCTTATCAAAACGATGGCACAGTAGTTCCTGTTGGTGCTGATACTGTAAAATCACAAGAATGGGGTGGTTTGTTGGCTGCTGTAGTTCCTTACGCTAACAACTCTTTGACCGTTGGTGTGGCTTATGCGCAAGGTAAAGGTGAGGCTGCTGATTTGGTTGCTGCCAAATTTGATACTGATCGTGTTGCAACGAAAAAAGCACGCACTTTGTCTGCTGTAATTGCTTCAACCATTGGTTCAAATGACTCTGTGTATGTGAAATACCAACAACGCAAAGGCACCACTGCTGGCGCAACCGACTACAACGGCAACGTGTGGGCGGCTGGTTATGCGCACAATTTGAGCAAACGTACTTCAGTGTATGCTGATGCGGCTTATGCAACCATCAAAAACCATGATGCGATTACTGAAAAAGGTAAAGCAATCGGTTACAGCGTTGGTGTAGCACATAATTTCTAATTTAAGCATTATCTAAATTAGTTAGAAAAAGCGACCTTCGGGTCGCTTTTTTACTGGGTTCGTTTTTGGTGTGATGAATTTGTATGGTTTTTGATTCCGTTGGTTTAAATGAGTAGTAGTTGCTGATTGAGCCGTATCGCATCGGTAATGAGATTACAAAACCATTTATGTATGATGTCAACCAC
>JAGNWC010000129.1 GCA_017986195.1 Hydromonas sp. | reverse complement strand
AAGGGCATTTGACTTTGCGTCAAGCAGTTTTGTTGAAAGTGGTGGCGGGGGTGAGTTCTTTAGAAGAAGTGATGTCCGTCACTTTATAGATTGAAACTGAATTTAAAATATGAATGAGACTTTGGTTCCATCGGCACAGCCATCTGTGCTAAAACGCTACACTTGGCAGGGGCAAGACCGTGCTGGTCAGTCGATGAGGGGCGTTTTGTATGGCGAAAATAAAATGATGGTGCGCGAGCAACTCTCACAGCGTGGAATTGTTGCTATGCGCATTCGTCTCAACCGTGAACCTTTGATACGCCCCGTATCGGATGCACAGGTGACGCAGTTTTTACAAGAGTTGTCGGCTTTGTATGACTCGGGTGTGCCCTTGTTGCGTATTTTAGACGTTCAGTTGCACAGTCAGACCCAGCCTTATTTCCGTGATGTGATTCAGACCATACGCTTGGACATTGAACGAGGAGAAAATTTACACTCCGCTTTGCGCCAACATCCAAAAATTTTTGACGCGCTCACGTGTAACCTCATCGCCAGCGGTGAGGAGTCAGGAAAGTTGTCTGAGGTGCTCAACAATATTGTTTATTCGCAGGAGCAACGCCAAAAAATTCGATCGCAAATTAAAACCGCGCTGTGGTATCCCGTATTTGTATTGGTGGTTGCTGCCTTGGTGTGGTTGGGCGTATTGACTTTTGTGGTTCCAGTTTTTGAAGGGCTTTATCGCAGCAATGGCAAGCCATTGCCGTGGTTGACACAGGTGTTGCTCAACGGCTCAAAAAATATTCGAGAACATTGGTTGATTGTTGTGATGGGGTTGTTGCTGACGTTTATATTGGTTCGTCAGTGGGGTGGGCAATTGCTGCGCAATCAACTCGATGTCTGGCGCATGAAAGCCCCGATTGTTGGTCGGTTATTGATTTTAGGATGGCATGCGCAGTTCGCACGTACTTTGGGTTTGCTGTATCAAGCAGGAATCCCACTGCACCGCGCCTTGGACATTGCGGCGCAAACCGTATCCAGTCCCACCATGCGTCGCGCCATTCGCTCTGTCAAACAGGACGTACTCAATGGGCATAGCATGTCTTTGGCAATGACACAATACCCCATATTTGAACCTGGTCTGATTCAACGGGTGCAAATTGGCGAAGAATCAGGTACTTTATCCACCATGTTGACGCAAGACGCACTACACAATGAGTTTAGGCTGGAGCAAGGCGTTAAACGATTGTCATCGCTGATTGAGCCCGTGTTGGTTGTCGTTATAGGGCTTCTCATCGCCACAATGGTGGTCGCTTTGTACCTGCCGATACTCAATTTGGGCGGTGCACTCTGATATGAACCATGACGCCTTGTTTTGGATGAATATGTTCTGGGTGCTGGCTTGTGCCGCAGCGTTCGGTAGTTTTGCCAATGTGTTGATTTACCGTTTGCCGAGAATGCTTTTGGGGATGAATACAAACACTTCGCACGACAACCCCTCATTCAATATCGCCGTGCCCGCATCGTTTTGCCCGCAGTGCCAGCACACCATCCAATGGTGGCACAATATTCCTTTACTCAGTTTCATCGGTTTGCGTGGTCGCTGTGCGTATTGTCATCAATCGATTCCCATGCGTTATTTTTGGGTTGAGTTGGGCACGGTGTTGTGGGCATTGCTGAGTGTGTGGATGTTCGGTTTGACTTGGCAAGCCTTGAGCAGTTTTGTGTTTTTCTATGTGTTGTGGGTTGCCAGTTGGATTGATGCACTGCATTTTTTATTACCCGATGTGTTAAATTATGTTTTGTTTGGCATGGGGTTGGTTGTGGCGATGGCGTTTGCGCACAATGGCGTGGGTGTTGCGCTGATAGATGCTTTATCGGGCGCGGCGTTTGGATATGTGATGTTGTGGATTCCGTATTTCACGTATCTAAAGTGGCGTGGGATTGAAGGTTTGGGTTTGGGTGACTGCAAATTATTGGCTGCCATTGGATGCTGGCAAGGTGTGGTTGCTGTGCCCAATGTATTGCTGTTTGCGTGTGTGTTGGCTTTGGTTTTTGGTGTGCTCATGGCGTGGTCACGCCATCAAACGGTTGCTACTTTGAAAATACCGTTTGGTCCTTTTATCAGTGCTGCTGCAGTCATACAAATGGTTTTGACGCACAGCCATCATCTTAAATTTTTCGTTTGATGTTCTTGAAAGGTCTGGTGTGTCGGCTACCATTTTAAATATCTTGCATCCAGAACTGCGACAACCCAAATGGGGCACGCAGCTGCCGCACAATGTGGTCAATATTGGCCTGACGGGTGGGATTGGTTCGGGTAAGTCAACAGTTGCTCAGTTGTTGCGCGAGCGAGGCGCAGTTGTGATTGATTTGGATCAAATCTCACACGCGCTTACACAAGCAGGTGGTCGTGCAATGCCTCAGATTGTCGCCTCGTTTGGCGCGTTGGCGGCGATGCCCTCAGGGGAATTGAATCGTGCTCAGATGCGCGAGTGGGTGTTTCAGGATGCTCAAGCGAAAAAAATGCTTGAGGACATCATGCATCCGATGATTGCGCAAGAGGCGATTGAATCGGCGCATCAATTGGCACAAACACAGGGGTTGCATTATTTGATTTATGAGGTTCCCTTGTTGACTGAAAGTGGGTTTTGGACAGATCGATTGGATTGGGTGGTGGTGGTCGATTGCTCCCGTCAGACCCAAGTTGAACGGGTGACTTCACGCAGCCCACATTTGGGTAGGCAGATGATTGAATCTATGATTGATGCGCAAGCGCAACCTGAAGCACGCAGAAATATCGCTAACGTTTTGATAAATAATGATAAAAATGAAACAAACCACTTGAATCTGGCTGCTCAAGTGGATATACTGACTCAGCATGTGGGTTTGTTAAAAAAATAAAGAGCTTACGGAAAGTAAACTATGGCGTGCTTGGCGCAAGACGTTGCATCAAAAATTGTTTTTGAGTTTCCACTCAGTGAGCGGTTTCGGACTTTTTTGCGCATAGAAAATCTATATCGTCGTTGGCAGCATTATGTGGCTTCTGATTGCAAGGATGACCATCACACCGCATTATTAACCCTTTTGGATTTATACGACTTTACATTTCGCAATGATGTCAAAGGCGATTTATTGTCCGAGCTCAGTCGTTACAAGCAGTCGTTAAGCCGCTACTATGGTTCACCTGACATCTCTGAAGAAAAACTCACGCAAACCCTACTGCAAATAGTAGATGCGCAAAAACAAATTGAACAATCTCCGAAATTTGGTAGCAATTTGGTTGAAAATGAATGGCTGCTCAACGTTAAAAGTCGTTTGGTGGTGCCGTCTGGTGTGTGCTCATTTGACATGGGGTTTTATCATCAATGGTTGCAAGATGAGCCTGCCCAACGTCGCTTGGACATGGAGCGTTGGGCGATGCCGTTTGCGCCCTTATTTGATGCGGTGGTGTTTTTGTTATCAATTGCGCGCAATATGGCACTCAACAAGGAATGTGCGACGCTCAATAAGGTTTTTCAGCAACCATTGTTTGGTCGTAAATTTGATATTTTGCAAATTGAAATTGAGAATGCCACAAGTTGTTTGCCCGATGTGAGTGCCAATAAGCATGTGATTTGGTTGCGTTTTGCACCACCTGCGTTGCAGGCTCGTCCCGCTGCTGCGATTCGTGAGTCAATGCCCAGTGAAATTGGTTTTCGCTTGGGTTTGTGTGGTACACCCAACTCAAGTTTGGAGTCTCAACAACCCCATCGATCTTTTTGTTCGGTGTAATCATGCAGGTGCGTTGCCCAACATGTCGCATTAAGCATGAATATCGTGTTCAATCTGCATTTCGTCCTTTTTGTTCAGAACGTTGCCGTTTGATTGACTTGGGTGCTTGGTCGCAGGAATCGTATAGAATTCCTGTCGAGAACTGTGTGC
>JAGNWC010000128.1 GCA_017986195.1 Hydromonas sp. | reverse complement strand
ATTCATTACCCAGAAGCGTACGATTTACCTGCGCCGCGCGACGATTTTTTACAGGCTTTGGGACTCAAATAGAGACAAATATGCGAACACGCGTTAAATTTTGCGGGTTCACCCGTGAACCAGACATCCAAGCGGCCGTCGCGCTTGGCGTGGATGCACTTGGCTTTGTGCTGTATGAAAAAAGCCCGCGTTATGTCAGTGCCGAACGCGTGGCGCAGCTGTGTGCCCATGTGCCCGCATTTGTCAATATTGTCGGTCTATTCGTCAACTCAACCGTACCGCAAATCACCCGCATCTTGAGCAAAACCCCCATATCAACCATTCAACTGCATGGGGATGAAAGTTGGAACTTTGCATTGAACGTTAAAAAAATCATGCAACGCCCCGTGATCAAAGCCGTGCGCGTCAACCCACAAACCGACTGGGATGAGGTGGCGCATTACATTGAACAATTGTCGGGAGTGCTGTTGGATGCAGATTCGAGCGTTTATGGTGGTTCGGGGCAGGGCTTTGATTGGCGTTGCATTCCAATCAATTTGCGTGGAAAAATTATTTTGAGTGGTGGTTTGAGCGTGGACACTGTTAAAAATGCCATAGACACCATTGCGCCATATGCGGTCGATGTGTCATCGGGGATAGAGTCTGCCAAAGGGATTAAGGACGCAGAGAAAATGCGGGCGTTCATAAGCCAAGTAAAAGGTGCTTAATGATAGCCCGACTTAATGGTTGCAATGACGAGTATATAGCGTTTTCAAATCCAGTTAATAAAATTGGTATCATTTGTGCATGCCACTTGGAAGTTAGCAGTGCACCATTTCACGCCAGTAAATCATTTGAGTTTGACATAAGTTGTGGTGAGGTTTTGATTGAAAAATTGAAAGAGTTTGATAAAGTTCCGAAAAGTTTTTCAAATATTAGACTCGCATACACAGTGTGGGAGGAAGAATGCATTTATTTTTCTGGTGATGATTTGGGGCGCATAAGTGTGTCAGGCGAGTTGGTGCATTACGGTAGAGATATACAGCGGATGGGGTTTGAATTTGCAACAGACCAAACGATGATAAAAAAATTTATTGTAGGTTTTGAAAAATTTTTAAATAAATCAAGAATTAAGGAATAAGATGTACAACTACCCAGACGACACAGGTCACTTCGGCATTTATGGCGGTCGCTTCGCCTCAGAAACCCTCATCCCCGCATTGGACGAACTCAAAGACGCGTATCACAACATCGTGCCCACCCAAGCATTTCAGGACGAATACGCTTACGAACTCAAACACTTTGTCGGTCGTCCATCGCCGATTTATCATGCCAAGCGTCTATCAAGTGAAAACGGCGGCGCGCAAATCTACCTCAAACGCGAGGATTTGAACCACACAGGCGCGCACAAAATCAACAACGTCATTGGTCAAGCCTTGCTCGCACGCCATATGGGCAAACCGCGCGTGATTGCTGAGACAGGAGCAGGGCAGCACGGCGTGGCAACCGCAACGATTTGCGCACGTTTTGGTTTGCAATGTGATGTGTATCAAGGCGCGGAGGATGTGGCGCGACAAGCTGCCAACGTCTATCGCATGAAGTTACTCGGCGCGAACGTCATACCCGTTGAATCAGGCTCGCGCACACTCAAAGACGCGCTCAACGAAGCCATGCGTGACTGGTCAACCCATGTTGAAAACACCTTTTACATCATCGGTACAGTCGCAGGGCCGCATCCGTATCCTGCGATGGTGCGCGATTTTCAACGTGTGATTGGTGATGAATGTTTGGTGCAAATGCCCGAAATGATAGACAAACAACCCGATGCGGTGGTTGCCTGCATTGGTGGCGGCTCGAATGCGATGGGGATTTTTTATCCGTATATTCCGCATGAAAACGTGCGTTTGATTGGGGTCGAAGCAGCGGGTGATGGCATTGACACGCCACGTCATGCGGCATCATTGGGCAAAGGTTCGATCGGTGTGCTGCATGGCAATCGCACCTATATACTACAAGACAAAAACGGGCAAATCACCGAAACCCATTCGATTTCGGCAGGCTTGGATTACCCAGGGGTCGGTCCCGAGCATGCATGGCTCAAAGACAGCCACCGTGCTGAATATGTGTCCGTCAACGACACAGAGGCATTAGACGCATTCCATACTCTGTGCCGAATTGAGGGCATCATCCCCGCGCTCGAGTCCTCACATGCTGTGGCGTATGCTTTGAAACTCGCTAAAACCATGTCGCCTGAGCAAGTGATATTGGTGAATTTATCGGGTCGTGGTGACAAAGACATGCACACCGTGGCACAGCGAAGTGGGCTGGTATTGTAATGGGGGGTATTGTCAAGTTAACTTGGCTTCAGAATGGAAGGGCGTTAAAATGAGATATGAACACTAAAAATCCATACCATCGTCACCGCACTTTCCAGCCGAGATTGTTAACCATTGTGTTTGGCTTTATTACCGTTTTTCGTTGAGTTATCGGGATATTGAGTTGATGATGGCAAAACAAAGTTTAAATTTGACCTACGAATCTGTTAATTTGACAATGCCAGTGAGAGGGTTTGTCAGCAGTCTGAAAGCCTCGCACAGCAGCGAGGCTTTTGTTTTGATTTTGGTTGTTTGGTCATCATTGTGGAATATTGAGTATTTGAGCGCCCACTGTGATTTGATGCTTATCAAACCAGCCTTGATTAACTTCTAACGCATAGGCAATGGCTTGATTGGGGCAATGCATATCTGTGGTTTGCGCTTGCATGGATTCAATTTGCACCAAAAGTCCCTGCGCATCAATAAAGCCAATGTCCAATGGCATCAAGGTGTTTTTCATCCAAAAGCAGTGGGGCTGGGCTTGTTCAAATACAAACACCATGCCTGAATTTTCAGGTAACGAGATTCGATTCATCAAGCCGATTTGTCGTTCTTGTGGGGTATCTGCCCACTCTAATTGCAATTGGGCTATGGGTGCGAGCGGTTTGATTTCGGGAGGATTGTTGACAGCAGTTGCGGGCGCAGTTTGCTGACAGCCAATCAGCACCGACGCAAGTAGTAGGGTGAGTAGGCTGGACCAGATGTTTTGCCACGCGCCGATGCGACGGTGTTTAGACTCGGACACTGCCATCTCCATACACAATGTATTTCAAACTGGTCAAGCCTTCCAAACCGACTGGTCCGCGCGCGTGCAACTTGTCATTTGAAATCCCAATCTCCGCGCCCAAACCATACTCAAAGCCATCGGCAAAGCGTGTGGATGCGTTGATCATAACGGATGAAGAATCCACCTCCCGCAGGAAGCGTTGCGCGGTGCTGTGGTTTTCAGTGATGATGGCATCGGTGTGCGCGGAGCCGTAATGATTGATGTGTTCAATCGCTGCGTCCAAATCAGCCACCATTTTGATGGACAAAATCGGTGCGAGGTATTCGGTTGACCAATCTTCTTCAACCGCATCGATCAAATTCGTTAAACCATTTTTTTCCAACAGCGCACGTGTGGGCGCATCCACGCGCAATTCAACAGCTTTGTCTTGATAAATGCGGCACAGTTGCGGCAATACATCTTGTGCAATATCCGCATGTACCAACAAAGTTTCCATGGTGTTGCACGGCGCGTAACGTTGGGTTTTTGCGTTGTCACAGACCCTAATCGCTTTGGCGATATCGGCGGCCACATCGATATAGGTGTGGCAAATACCGTCCAGATGCTTAATCATCGGCACGCGCGCGTCCGCCATCAATCGCTCAATCAGCGACTTGCCACCGCGCGGCACAATCACATCAACATACTCGGTCATGGTGATGAGCTCGCCGACTGCTGCGCGGTCGGGCGTGTTGACCACTTGCACCGCAGATTCGGGCAAACCTGCGTGCGCCAAACCCGCTTGCACAATTTTTGCCAAGGCTTGGTTTGAATGCAAAGCCTCCGAGCCGCCGCGCAAAATGGTGGCGTTGCCTGATT
>JAGNWC010000028.1:6277-11802 GCA_017986195.1 Hydromonas sp. | reverse complement strand
TCAATATGCGCCAATGCCACGTTGGACAGGTTCACCCCTGCATTTTTGGCAATATAGCTTTGAATCGCGATGTCGTCTTTGTGATAATCCTTGACACTGGTGGAGGATTTGACCTCGACCATGCGCCACGAGCCATCCGCATTGGGCAGCATGATATCGGCAAACGCCATGCCACCTTCGGCGCAAAATCCTGCTTCAAATATCGGGCGATTGGCTGTGAGCAATGCTTGTGTACGAGCAAATGCCTGTGGGTAGCCTTCTGTCTGTGCGTCGATGATTTGGCGATTTTCGTTCGGGTCGTATAGTTGCTGGGCGATGTCTCCAACGGCATAGCCAATCATAAAATTCATCCGCGCTGTGGCAGAGTCCTCGCGCAGTTCGGGTGCGTGAATTTCTAACCACAGGCGTTTGGGGCATTGGCGGTAGGCGATGAGTTTGGATTTGGATAGATTGCGCATGTAAAAAAACCCTAATCAGTTATTTGTTGTTATCATTACGGTTATTATGCCCCTATCAGCGACAATTTATGTCGCGTTCTGATTATAAAGCCATCATTATGCAATCACTGTGGATGCTCGGCGCATCTTTTTTCTTCTCACTGATGGGGGTGTGCATCAAACTCGCCTCAGAGCACCACAACCTCGGTGAAATCATTCTGTTTCGTGGTGTGCCCAGCGTGCTGTTGCTCGCAGGTTACGCGCTTTACAAGGGCTATCCATTGTTTGGGAAAAATCTGCGCACCCACGCAATTCGCAATGCCAGCGGCGTGACCGCCATGTGGATGGGCTTTTATGGCATGACCCATTTGCCTTTGGGCATGTCCACCACCTTGAACTATACCTCACCTTTATTTATCGCTATCGCCCTACTCTACACAGGCTATTACTCAGGTATTTTGCGCGAGCAATGGCTGCGCTTTGGCGCGATTGTGCTCGGTTTTATCGGCGTATTGTTGATTTTTAATCCATTTGGCGAAACAGATTGGAACCGTTTCGCCATGCTCATCGGTTTGTGTGGCGGTGCGTTTGGCGCGTTGGCATACTTGACCGTGCGCAATTTGGGACAACTGGGCGAACCCGAATGGCGCACTGTGATGTTGTTTTCAGTGTCGGTGATATTGTCGGGTGTGGTCGGCGTGGCAGTGCTCGGTTTTTCGCCGCATTATTCACTGTATTCTGTCCTCGAACTCGCAGGTGTGGGGATTTTTGGCATGATTGCGCAACTGTGCATGACGCGTGCGTTTGGCCACGGTCACGCCACTTTAAGCGCGACTTTGCAGTACACCACAATTATTTTTGCGACGATTTGGGGCGAAGTGATTTGGCGCGAACGCATTGATTTGATGGGCTTCTTGGGTATGGTTCTGGTGATTGTTGCGGGGCTGTCAGCGACGGTGTATAGTTTGAAACACAAACAATAAAACCAAAGGATGTCCGTTATGACCACACCTTATTTCAATAATTTGATTGGCGCAAAAGCATTGCATTTGCTCCCCGCCAACGACGTGCTTATCATTGATGCGCGCCACAGCCTAACGGATTTTGATTTTGGGAAAAATGCGTATTCAGAAGCCCACATCCCCAACGCGCATTTCCTCAATATGGAGACCGACTTGTCGGGCGAAAAAACAGGGCAAAACGGTCGCCATCCTTTGCCAGATTCTGAAGTTTTCGCGAATAAACTTCGTGCTTTGGGCTTGCGCGATGGCATGCAAGTGGTGGCTTACGATGATGCCGCAGGTGTCATGGCGGCTCGGGTTTGGTGGCTGTTGCGCGCGCTCGGCTTTGAGCATGTGGCGGTCTTAGACGGCGGCATCGGCGCGTGGACTCAAGCGGGTTTCTCGCTGAGTGCAGAACCATCAAGCACTAAAGTCACCACCGCAGTCGGCACATTCACCCGCAAAACATCTCTCAATCGCACGGTCACTGCGGATGAGATTTTAGCGCAGTTACCTATTGCCAAATTCACCCTCGTTGATGCACGCGCACCCGAACGTTACCGTGGCGAAATCGAACCACTCGACCCTGTCGCAGGGCACATTCCGACCGCAGTCAATCAATTTATGATAAACAATATCGATGAGCACGGCTATTTCAAACCTGCCGAAATTTTGCGCGCGCAGTGGTTAGAATTGCTCGACGACACGCCGATGGATACCGTGGTTCATTACTGTGGTTCGGGTGTGACTGCGTGCCACAACCTGCTGTCGATGCACATTGCGGGCTTGGACGTATCGACCACAACAGGCGCGGGCATCTACGCAGGCTCGTGGTCAGAATGGTGCGCGGATGCGCGTCGCCCAGTGGCAAAAAAATCATAAAAAAATCCGTGGTGCGTGCACTGCGGATTTTTTATAAAGTGACTGTTTTTCAATATTTACTGATAAACGATTTGCGCCGAACCTGTACTGGTCAAGTTGCGAATTTTCGGATTGCCGCTGATGACCACCGAACCTGAGCCTGTCAGACTGCCGCCGACTTCTTGCTTGACTTGCGCCACGATATTGCCCGAGCCTGTCACTTTAATCATCGCTTTTTGCGCCACCAACTGCGCACCGACAAACGAGCCACTGCCTGAAATATCAATGTTCAACTGCTGCGTTTGCCCATCAACATCAATCGCCCCTGAGCCTGAAATCGTTGCATTCAGCGCATTGCCTTTGAACTGACGCACAATCACTTTCGATGAACCCATGATGTCCAACTGCTCAGGCGCAGCACCGCCCCATGTGATTTGAATCGGGGTTTTTTGTTGCATCGTGGCTGCCATCGGCGCGAGTTTGAGCACGCCTTGCTCAAGGCTGACTTTGACCTGATTTTGAATATTGTCATCCGCCGTCACAACGATTTTATCGCCCACCGATGGGTCATAAATAAAGGTCGCCGACACATCCGCAACCACGCGCTTGACGGGTTGGCTCAAGGGCAATGTTTGCGTCGCAGCCACGCCTGAACCGATGAGGCTGGCACTCGAACTCGGCGGAATCGGTGCAACGCTCGTCGGTGCACCACCCACCGCCATCGTGCTGGTCACAGGTGCAGATGCTTGCACCTGCGGTGTTTTGTCACAAGCGGTTAAGGTCAAACCAAACAATGCGCTGATGGCAAAAATGGGCAATAAATTAAATTTTTTCATGGGGTCTCGATGTTGGAGTGTGCAAGATGCACGGGTCGCACTGTACCATAGATGCAAGTGCGACGTAGGTGATGGGCGATTTATGGATTATCCACACACCGCCAAAGTCTCGCGCAAAATCGCATCATCGACTTTTTGAATCACCGCTTTGCCCAAACCGTTCAATAATACAAAACGTATCGAGCCCGCGCTGTTTTTCTTGTCTAATTGCATGTGCTCAAGCATGGCTTCTACGCCCAAACGCGGTGCTTCGATTGGCAAGCCTGCCGCTTGGATGAGCATACGAATGCGGGTCACTTCTAATTCAGTCAACTGACCAAGACGATGCGACAAATCCGCCGCCAAAACCATGCCCGCACCCACTGCTTCGCCGTGCAGCCAGTTACCATAACCCATACCCGCTTCGATGGCGTGCCCGAAGGTGTGCCCAAAGTTAAGTATTGCGCGCAAACCCGATTCGCGTTCGTCCTGCGCCACCACTTCGGCTTTGATTTCGCACGAGCGCACGATGGTGTGCGTGAGCGCGTCCACATCACGCGCACGGATGGCATCGATGTTGTTTTCTAAATATTCAAAGTAGGCGGCATCGTAAATCGCACCGTGCTTGATGATTTCCGCCAACCCTGCCGACAATTCTCGGTCGGGCAAGGTATTCAAAGTATTGATGTCGGCGAGCACGAGTTGCGGCTGATAAAACGCGCCAATCATGTTTTTCCCCAACGGGTGGTTGATGCCTGTTTTACCGCCAACCGATGAATCAACCTGCGAGAGCAAAGTCGTCGGACACTGAATAAACGGCACGCCACGCATATAGGCTGCTGCCGCAAAGCCCGTCATATCACCAATCACGCCGCCGCCGAGTGCGATGAGGGTGGTTTTGCGGTCACACTGTTTGGACAACAATGTATCGAAGATGCTTTGCCAATTCGCCAAGTCTTTGTATTGTTCGCCATCGGGCAGGATGTGAATATGAACCGTTTTGCCCAACTCGCGCACAGTCTGCGCCAATTGCTCGGCATACAGTGGTGCAACAGTAGTGTTGGAAACAATCACCACGGTGTTGCCCGCAATCGCTTGATTGAGCGCGGCGGCATTGTCCAACGCGTTCGGCGCGATGATGATGGGGTAGGCGCGTTCGCCCAATTCTACGGTCAGTGTGGTCATGGTATTTCGTATGTTAAAAAGTTATTGCTCGTGCAGGTTTTGCCCGATGCGTGCGATGAGTTGTTCGATAATGTGTGCCACCACATGGGTCACGTGCCCCGCGCCCGTGGTGATGACAATGTCGGCTAAGTCCTGATAAATCGGGTGACGCACTTCATACAGCTGCGTGAGTACGGACAATGGATTGGCGGTTTGCAACAACGGACGATTTTTGTCATAGCGTGTGCGGTTAATCAGCCGTTCGGGCGAAGTGGATAAATACACCACCCAACCCGTGTTTTTCAGTGCTTCGCGATTGGCTTCACGCAATATCGCGCCGCCACCCGTGCCAAGAATCACGGATTTTTTCGCGCACAATTCGGCAATCATGCGCTGCTCGCGCTCGCGAAAGCCCGCCTCGCCTTCAATTTCAAAAATCGTCGGAATGCTCGCGCCCGTGCGTTTGACAATCTCATCGTCCGAATCATAAAACTCACGTCCCATCGTCTGAGCGAGCAGTCGCCCAGCGGTGGATTTACCCGCGCCCATCAACCCAATCAAATAAATATTAGGAGCTTGATTGAGCAATGCTTTTTGCGCAGGCGTGATGGCTAAGGCGTTTTTGTTTGGTCTCGAGGTCATTGATTGTGGTCTTCGTTTATTCGATTACTCATCGATACCGAGTTTCTGAGTATTCGCGGGCAAAATATTACCACGTGAGTCTAAAATATGCGGCGTTAAAAATATCAACAGTTCGGTTTTGCTCGTGGCACGAGTGGTGGTTTTAAATAAATTGCCCAATAACGGTATGTCCCCCAAAAGCGGCACTTTATCAACAACTTTGCGATTGTCTTCTTGATAAATCCCACCAATCACCAAGGTGCCACCGTTCGCAATATTCACCTGTGTTTGCACATGTTTGGTATTGATGGTGAAGCCGTCCGCAGTGTAAGTACCCACACTGTCTTTGGTCACATCCACGTCCAACAAAACCTCTCCATTGCGGGCTATTTGTGGTGTGACTTCCAGTTTTAAATTGGCCTTGCGAAACGAGGTGCTGGTTGCACCTGAACTGGTCGACTCTTGATAAGGAATCTCAGTCCCTTGCTCAATGACGGCTTTGACATTATTACCTGTGACCACTCGCGGATTGGAAATCATTTTGCCTTTGCCATCGGTCTCCAAAGCGGTGAGTTCAAGATTGATGAAACGGGTCAAACCCGCGTTAAACAAAGTCATGGCAAAGG
>JAGNWC010000028.1:0-6177 GCA_017986195.1 Hydromonas sp. | reverse complement strand
TTCACACCAGCCGTCTCACCCAATACTTGTAGCAATGCACGCACGGGAATGTCTTGAAAAGCAAAATTCATTCGTTTGGCAAAACCTTGCTGTGTGGGTGAAATGTTCACACTCAAGTCACTCACTGTTTGCGCCCAAGCACTCGGCGCGCACAATCCACCCAACGCAATGGACAGACACAGGACATGCTGCACACCTCGGTTTCGCACCGTATTTACTGTCGCTTGTTTATTCATACATCTGACCATCCACCATGAGATTGTTCTAAATTCTTTATTTATCATACGCCACAACCTTACCATTGACCATGAGTCGCATACCTGAGTCATCAACAGAGACAATACGCCACTTGCCCACGCCAATTGATTCGTTTGGTTTTACTCGATACACCCGCTCACCAACCTGAATCAGCCCAAACCATTCATGTTCTTTTTGCATCACACCCGAAAATCTAATTTGAGACAAATCCGCTTGAGCCAATTCCAAGGTGGTTCTCACTGGCTGTTCGATTTGAGCTGCGCTCATATCGCGCCCATTCAAGGTGAGCCGTTCCCCATCTGAAAGTTTTACTTTGCCTTGATCGTTTTCAACGTCCTCCGTACTCTGACTTGTAAACACATTAATCGCTTCGCTATTCATCGAGATGAATACTTTATTTGACGTTAAATCAGTGATGCGCAATAAACGACGATCCGTGAGTTTCTCTGGGTTATTGCGGGTTGTATCATCATATTGCGCGCGTTGCGCTTGTTGTTCTAACCATACCTGCGCATCGTGTGGATTAGCAATTGTTGCTAACAATTCGTTGTCCAATGAAGTATTGTGTGCCTTGTCGTCGCACGCGAACAACCACATATTCGGCAGAACAATCAGCACCCACAAGACCCAGCGAAAACCCATTTTATTTAAGTGCATGAGTTGCCTCTTTATAATACCAAAAACCACCCTGCCAATGCACTTGGTTGTGCTTGGTGGCGTTTAACTCAACACCATCAACCGCCAACCACTCATCCCGCGCACCCAACTCAGCAACAAACGCCAATAAATTTGAATAAGAACCTTGCGCTGTAATATGCACCCAACCCACTTGATTCAACCAATTCAAAGGCAAATCAACACCTTGTTTGTTGATCCATTGCGGGTTGTCTTTGAGAGCACTTTGAATGCGCTCTCGCAATTGACCCCGCTGCCCCTCATCCAACTCATGCGTTTTCAGCACCACTGAGTTCAGATGATGCTTGCGCGCCAGACTTGCCAAATCGCTCAGCCAGACGCTTTCTTGATCGCGTTTAATCTGACGAATGGGCGGTATGTCGCTCAATGAAAGCGATGTGGTTTGATATGCCTTGATGATTTGATTTTGCGTATTGAGCACTTGTTTTTGCTCTTCTGCCAGACGCTCATAACGTGGCAAAATGAAATAGAACACACAAAGCCCCAATAACAACGCCGCCAAAATAGCTACCGTCCATCGCCGAGGTGCATTCGGCCATAGGTGCATTTGTGCCAGATCCAAATCTCGCCAACGTCTAACACGCGCCCAATAATTACTCATGCAAGCCCCCTACAGAGTCGCTTGCCTTGGATTGAGATGTCACCCTATTTGAGTGAGTTAAAGGAACACCCACCTCGGTCGGCAACTCAATCTTATTATGCAAAGCGCGAGCATCCACATTCATTTCAAAACGCCACAGGGTCTGCCCTGCAATGTTGATGTCAGCAATTTTGCTGATCTGCACAGGCGGATTGGCATAACGCGCTCTGACCGCTTCGAGCATCGCATTGATGGCTTCTCCGTCCAAAGCCACACCAACCAATTCAAGCCCCCCATGGTTCAATTTAGCAGAAACCCAATGCACACGATTGCCCATCATCCACTGTGGCAATTCGCCCATCCAGTCGAGTTTTCCAACCAACAACAGGCGCATCAATCGCGGCATCTCTGTCCCTGAAGACAGAGTTACCGTCCGCGATTGATTCAGTTGCATTGATTCGGCTTTAAGCAGTTGATTGGCATGACTGACGTTGCGCAAACGCCAATCCAGCCACAACCATAAGCACAATAAAATTGCAACCACCGCAAGCAATGCAAAAAACATTTCTAACAACAAACGCCTCTGCGGGTGTGCCACTTCTTGGGCTTTGGGCCATAGATTCAACAACTTCATGCGTTCACCTGCTTGGATAAATGCCATAAAACCGCAAGCCCTGCTTGTGATTGCGCAGAACCACCGTTCAATTTGTCCGAAGTCTGTTTGTCTTCGGCCATACGGATGGGCAAACCAATGCGCGATTGAATCAGCGACATGCCATCGCGCCAAGAAATCCCTTTACCTGTGCCATAAATCATCGTCAAGTCTTGTAAATCCGACCCTAACCAAACAGGCAGCAACACCGCCAATTCATCTGCCACAAAACGAGCGGGTAATTGTAACGCTCCTTCTGCTTGTGCAGAGGTTTGATACACAAAGCCTGCCCGCTCAATTTGATTGTTATCAAAACGTTTATAAAACGAGCGCACGCGCAAGTCTTTATCAATAAACCAAAAAGCAATCTCGCGTGATTCAACCTGACAAATCGCCACGGGATGTGCGCCCATACGAGTTTGATAAGCCAATAACCAAACCTGAGATTCCGAGCACGCCCATTTCATATCCCAATCGCTGTCAACAAACACATGGTGATAGGGGACCACATCTGTTTGCCGAGCAATTGCCATTTGAATATTGGTTTTGCGCTTATCCGTAGAAGCATCCTGAATCGTCCAATCGTAAAAAACGTCATTGAGTGACAAACCCAAAGTATGGGTGATGTGCCGACTGATCTGATACGACAACTCCTCATCATCCAAGCCACGCGGCAAACTCATTTCATGCAAATGCAACCAACGCGCAGGCAAAATCACAGCCACTTGACCTTTGACCTTGGGTAGTTTAGGCAACAACAATCGCGCCAATTCTTTTGGATTTGAAAGGTGTCCGTCTTCAATTGCATTGGGCGCGATACAACATCCCTGCGCCAATATACGAGCACCATGACGCACGACATAACGAGCCTCTTGCTCTACCAATTGCAATGCCAATATGGGCTTGTTGACCCCAAACCAATGACGCAACCTTTCGCGAATCATGTTTTGATACCTTTTTGTATACCCAAATACTTGAGTTTGGTAAAGTTTTATTGTCGATTCATAAGAATCAGATTGTCAAGAGCCGTCGGATTTTTCCACAACCTACTTGCAAGAGTATACAATAAGCGCCTTTACTCCACTAAATTTTTGCGTTTTATTCGCACACCCTCGACACATGAGCACTGAAAACACCACAAACCCTCAATCCAAACAAACGCGCTCTATTGGACGCGTTTTTAAAGCCCTGTTTCTGTGGGGGTTTTTTGCCGCTGTGGTTGCCACAGTTGTGCTGGCTTTCGCGTCTGTCGTCGCTTGGAAAAATTTACCCCCCATCGACACCTTGAAAGACTACAAACCACGCATGGCAATGCAAATTTTCAGTGATGACGGTCAACTCATCGGCGAGTTTGGTGAAGAGCGACGCAGACCCGTATTGATTTCTGAAGTACCAGAGCACCTGAAAAAAGCCCTGATTGCCATTGAAGACGCACGTTTTTATGAACACGGCGGGATTGATTACTTGGGCTTGGGACGCGCTGTAATCAACAACCTCACAGGCGGTAGCAAACAAGGTGCATCCACCATCACCCAGCAGTTGGCAAAAAACTTCTTCTTGACCAATGAGCGCACGTTCACACGCAAATTCTACGAAGCCTTGATGGCTAAAAAAATTGAGCAGAACCTCACCAAAGATGAAATTTTAGAACGCTATATGAACCACATCTATTTGGGAGAGCGTGCGTATGGCTTTGCCGCAGCGGCGGATATTTATTTTGGTAAAGAAATCAAAGACTTGACTTTGGCTGAATCGGCGATGCTGGCCACCCTGCCACAAGCACCGAGCAGCAACAATCCTGCACGCAACCGCAAACGCGCAGACGAGCGTCAACGCTATGTATTGGAGCGAATGTTAGAATTGAACTTCATCACCCAAGCACAATACAAACAAGCACGCGCAGAAACCGTTCAGATTGTTGACACTAAAGCCGCCATTCGTAATAGCAAATTTACAGTACACGCGGATTACGTGGCTGAGATGGCGCGTATACTGATGTTTGATCGTTACAAGGAAGCCGCCTACACCGAGGGTTTAAAAGTCTACACCACCATCCGCAGCCAAGAACAAAACGCCGCCTACGCTGCGGTGCGCAAAGCTGTTTTTGCTTATGACCGAAAATATGGCTATCGTGGTGCAGAAGCACAATACCATTTACCCGGCGATCCACAAGAACGCTTAAAAACGCTGGACACCATCTTTGAAAAACACCCAGACTTGGACACACTCAAGTCGCTTATCGTCCTGTCAGCGGGCGGTGGTTCACTCAAAGGGGTTACTTCTGAAGGCAAAGAAATTGAAATCAGCGGCGCAAATTTAGGACCTGCGAAAAACTTATTGGGCAATGGTGACAAAAAAGGTATTCGCACAGGCTCAGTGGTGCGTGTGATTGAGTCCGCAGATGGTTCAAACTATCGCATCACCCAAGTGCCGAGCGTACAAGCATCCTTTGTATCGATGGATCCAACTGATGGCGCAATTCACGCCTTGATTGGTGGCTTTGATTTTGGACTGAGTAAATTTAATCATATTACCCAAGGTTATCGTCAACCAGGCTCAACCATCAAGCCATTCATTTATTCCGCCGCAATGGAAAAAAACCGCATGAACCCAAATTCAGTTGTCGATGACAAACCGATTAAGATCGGCTCATGGCAACCAAAAAATGCCGATGGTCGTTATTTAGGCCCCATTCCGCTGTCAACCGCTTTGGCTTCCTCGCGCAATATGGTATCGATTCGTTTACTACAAAGTATTGGCAACGACTATTTTCGTAGTTATGCCGAGCGTTTTGGCTTTGAAGGCAAACGGATTGACAAATACTTAACCGTCGCACTCGGGGCGATTGAAGCGACACCCTATCAAATAGTCGGTGCTTATGGCGTATTTGCCAACGGTGGTTACAAAGTTGACCCCTATTTCATCAAAAAAGTGGTGGATCGCTCAGGCACTGTCATATTAGAAGCCAAACCACGGCTGGCCAATGATGAGAAAAACCGTGTGATTACCAAAGAGAATGCAGCCATGACCGATGCATTGCTAAAAGGCGTGGTGCGCGGCGGCACGGCACGCGCCGCCAGTGCATTGGGTCGCTCAGACATTGCGGGTAAAACGGGCACCACCAATGATTCGGTAGATGCTTGGTTCGCAGGTTACCAACCCAAATTGGTTGCTGTGGCTTGGATGGGTTTTGACACAGGCAATAAATCTTTAGGCGAAGGTGAGTTCGGCGGTGGTTTGGCTTTGCCGATTTGGATGGACTACATGCGCATGGCACTGCAAGGCAAAAAAGTCGAAGTGCGTGAAACCCAGTGGCAAAATGCCGCCACCAACGCAAGCGGTGGCAGTGTCACACGCAATCCAACCGATCCGAGCCTGACCATTGATGGACAGCCCGCACCGCCGCCCGAACCCGAAGAGTTGAACGCGGATCCAAATACGGTACCACTGCCCAACTCGGATGCCCGCAAAGCCTCTGAAACAGTCAATGAAGCCGATGTCAAAGCCGCATCCGAGCGCAAACTCGAGGAAATCATTGCGCCCGTCAAACCTGCTGCGCCGACACAACCCAAGCCTGTCAAGCCCATTGCGGCTCCCAATTAGGTCAAACAGATAGGCAGACAAGCTCGGTACAACTCTAAAAAAGCGGATTGAATCATCCGCTTTTTTAGTGCACATCGTTTACAATTGAATCTGCTATTTAACCTTTATAAAACCATTCGAGCACCCCATGCCACTGCGTCAAGACTACCTGCCCTATCCATACACCTTTTCTGAAATTCACCTGTCGCTACACTTGGATGCGCACGCCACACAGGTGCGCACGCGCATTGCGTTTGAGCGCAAAGCGGGTTTCGAAGCGCATGAACTCATACTTGATGGTGAACACATCGAACTCATCAGCGTCGCGCTCAACGGCAACCCGCTCAGTGCAACAGATTACGCCCGCACCGACAAAAATTTGACGCTGCACAACAGCCCCGCACAAGGT
>JAGNWC010000127.1 GCA_017986195.1 Hydromonas sp. | reverse complement strand
CCTTTGGTCGGCAACATGCCCATATTGACACCGATGTTGATAAAACTTTGCACGCCCAACCAAATCGCAATCCCTTGTACCGCCAGTGCCTGGAAATTGCGCTCAAACGCCATCGCCTCACGCGCCACCATAAACATTTTGTACACCAGCAAAGTAAACGCCGCTATCACCGCCCACACGCCCAGCAAACCAAACTCTTCGCCAATCACTGCCATGATGAAATCGGTGTGTGCCTCGGGTAAATAAAACATTTTTTGCACCGACGCACCCAAACCTTGTCCCCACAACTCGCCGCGCCCAAAAGCAATCAATGATTGGGTGAGCTGATACGCACCGCCCAAAGCATTTTCTTCATCCCAAGGATTGAGGTATGCAAAAATTCGTTTCGCACGCCATGGTGTAAAAATCACCAAGGTCGCAAACGCCGCCACCATCGTGGCAAACAGCGCAGCAAATACTTTGTAATTGACCCCACCTAAAAACAAAACCCCAAGCGTCACCATTGCCACCACCATCAAAGCCCCCATGTCAGGCTCTAACAGCAACAAAAGCGACACCATCCCAAGCACCACCACCATCGGCAAAATGCCTTTGGTAACGTCGCGAATATCGGCGTTTTTGCGCACACAAAAATCCGCCGCATAAAAACACGCTGCGAGTTTCATCAACTCCGAGGGTTGAAAATTCATAATCCCCAAAGGCAACCAACGACGCGCACCATTGACGCGCAAACCGACATGCGGAATCAGCACTATTATCAATAAAATAATTGCCAGCACCAAACCCACAGGTGCCAATTTTTGCCAGGTTTCTGTCGGGGTTTTTAAACCCAAAAACGCAACAAAAAATCCAATACCGATGCTCAGACCATGTTTGATAAAAAACGAATAGCGCGAGTAATTGTGATATTTGGGCGAATCGGGCAGAGCAATGCTTGCCGAATACACCATAATCAAACCAAAAAACATCAATAAAACGGGTATCCACAACAACACCGAATCCACGTCCTGCCATGCCGAATTGCGTGCGGGCGAGCGTGACCAATCAGAAACGTCCGTCTGATTTTGCGCACCCATGCCCAGCCAACTTAAAATTCGCATGACCTCACACCTGTCCCATATCGTTTGCCCACTCGTGCACCGCATCGACAAACACCTGCGCACGATGCGCATAATTTTTAAACATATCCAAACTCGCACACGCGGGTGAGAGCAAGACCGCTTGCCCTGCTTGCGCGGCTTGCGCGGCGGCTAAAGTTGCCGTTTTTAAATCATCAAACACCTGCATCGGCACACCGCAGTCTTGCCACGCTTGCTCAATCAATGCCGCATCTTTGCCAATCAAACACACCCGCACCACATGCGCCTTAATCGCATCCCTCATCGGTGCGAAATCTTGCCCCTTGCCATCGCCGCCCGCAATCAGCACTATTTTTTGACCCAAACCCTCAATCGCCGCCAAACTCGCGCCCACATTCGTGCCTTTGGAATCATCGTAAAAATCAATGCCGTTGATGTTGGCAATCCATTGCACGCGGTGTGGTTCGCCCGCATAATCACGCAAACCATGCAACAGTTTTGCTAAAGGTAAATCAATCGCCCGACACAGTGCCAATGCCGCCAACGCATTCATCGCATTGTGCCGTCCACGAATCTGCAAGGCATCGGCAGGCATCAGTCGTTGTAGCGTGATTTCAACAGGCGTTGCCGCTTGACCGCGTTTTTTCTTTTCCACCATCACGTCATCGACCACGGCAACGCTCAACCAATCCATGCCACCCTCACGCCACAAACCGTAGTCACCTGCGGCAGTCGGCGCGTGGATGCCAAAATTCATTTGTGTGGACGATGGTTTCGCCATCGCCATGACGACCGCATCATCGCGGTTGAGCACTTGCACAGTGTCCGCGCCGAAAACATGGGCTTTTGCCTGCACGTATTCGTCCATATCGCTGTGCCAATCAAGGTGGTCTTGCGAAATATTCAACACCGTTGCCGCATCGGGATTGAAGCCTTGGGCAAATTGCAGTTGAAAACTCGACAACTCCAACACCCAAACCTCAGGCAAAGCCTCATTGTCCAACGCATCGCACAACGCGTCCAACATGGATGGGCTGATATTGCCTGCTGCCAGTGCACTCACGCCAACAGACAGGCACAAATGACGGGTCAATGAAGTCACTGTGGTTTTGCCATTCGTGCCTGTCACCGCCAATACTTTAGGCGAATAGTTTTGCGATTGTTTTAAATCATCCAATGCGCGGGTGAAGACCGCCAACTCACCCAAGACAGGAATGCCACGCTCATGTGCCACAGCCAAAATGGTTTTCAGCGGCTCGGCATGCGGACTCAAACCAGGACTGAGCACCACTTCGCTCACGCCGTCCAAATGCGCCGCATCAAACGCGCCGCAATGCGCAGTCACATTGGGGTATTTTTCTTGGAGTATGGGCAGTTGCGCAGGGATTTGGCGTGAATCATAGACGGTGACAGGCGTGGCAGTGCGCACCGCATGGCGTACCAACGCCATACCCGACTCACCCAATCCAATCACTAATCTATTCTGTGTCATTGTCGTTACCTAAATTTATCGTATCTTCAAACTTGCCAAACCAATCAACACCAACATCATGGTGATGATCCAAAAGCGCACCACGACCTGCGTCTCGCGCCAACCTTTTTGTTCATAATGGTGGTGCAGGGGTGCCATCAGCAAAATCCGTTTGCCCTGACCATAGCGTTTTTTGGTGTATTTAAAATACAAAACCTGCGCCGCGACCGACAGCGTTTCCACCACAAATACACCGCCCATGATGAACAACACCAATTCTTGACGCACAATCACCGCAATCGTGCCGAGCGCGCCACCCAATGCCAACGCGCCCACATCACCCATGAACACTTGTGCGGGATAGGCGTTGAACCACAAAAATGCCAAACCTGCGCCCGCCATTGCGGCACAAAACACCAGCACCTCGCCCGCGCCTTTGATGTTCGGCAATAACAAATAATTCGCGTATTTAAAGTTGCCTTCAACGTAGGCAAAAATTCCCAAAGCCACACCGACCATCACGGTCGGCATGATTGCCAAGCCATCCAAACCATCGGTGAGGTTGACCGCATTGCTCGTGCCAACAATCACAAAATACGCCAAGAGCATAAAACCGAATACGCCAAGCGGCATACTGATGGTTTTAAAAAACGGCACAATCAAATCGGCTTTATTCGGCAGCGGCATGGTCATACCTGAACCCAACCACTTCCAAAACAAAGCCAAAGTATGCCCTTCTGGGCCTGCGGATACAGAGAACGCCAGACCAATCGCCGCAACCACGCCAATGATGGTTTGCCACATGTATTTTTCACGCGAGGGCATGCCATTGGGATCTCGGTTGACGATTTTACGATAATCATCTGCCCAACCCACCCAGCCAAAACCCATGGTCACCAACATCAATATCCAAATAAAACGGTTGGATAAATCCGCCCACAACAACACCGAAATCCCAATGCTGATTAAAATCAACACGCCACCCATGGTCGGCGTGCCTTGCTTGACCAAATGGGTTTGCGGTCCATCGGTACGCACCGCTTGCCCAAATTTCATTTCCGCTAAGTGACGAATCACACGCGGCCCCGCGACCAAGCCGATGATGAGCGCGGTCGCCATCGCCAGCAAAGCTCGCAAGGTGAGGTAATTGAACACCGAAAAAAAGCGGGTCTCAGGTGAGAGCTGGGAGAGCCATTTGGCCAATTCAAGTAACATGGTTCGTATCCTTTGTTGTCATATCCTGCGTATTTTGCGCATTCTGCGCAGTCTCCAATAGCAATTCATTGACCACGCGCTCCATGCCCATAAAGCGCGAGCCTTTGACCAAAACCGTATTTGCGCCGTTTTGCATGTGCGCACGCACCACACTGGCAATCCCCACCACATCATCAAAGTGCTGCGCACCTGCACCAAATGCCTG
>JAGNWC010000125.1 GCA_017986195.1 Hydromonas sp. | reverse complement strand
CCACCTTCGCCAATCACGGTTGCGATGATTGGGGTTTTGAGTTTTGCCATTTCAAATAAGTTGCGTCCAATCGCTTCGGATTGCCCGCGTTCTTCGGCATCAATCCCAGGATAGGCACCTGGGGTGTCAATAAAGGTGAACACAGGAATGCGGAATTTCTCGGCCAAGTGCATCAAGCGCAACGCTTTGCGATAGCCCTCTGGGCGCGGCATACCGAAGTTGCGTCGACCGCGCTCTTTGGTATCGCGCCCTTTTTGATGACCAATCACCATACACGGTTGACCTTCAAAACGCGCCAAACCCGCGACAATTGCCGCATCATCGGCAAAACTTCTGTCGCCGTGTAGTTCGTGAAAATCGGTGAAAATTTCTGCGAGGTAATCCAAGGTATAAGGACGCTGCTGGTGACGCGCGACTTTCACCACTTGCCATGGTTCTAATTTTGAGTAGATGTCTTTGGTCAACTCATCGCTTTTCTTTTTGAGTCGTGCAATTTCTTCGGAAATATCCACAGCGGAATCGCTTTGTACCAAGCGCAGTTCTTCAATTTTGCTCTCTAAATCGGCAATCGGTTGCTCGAAATCTAAAAATATTTGTCGCACACTATCTCCTTGTGTTTGGAACTGGGGCATTTTAACAAAATTTTAAAGGCAAATGTCATTTAAACACAGCACGCCCGTTCGCTAATCCGCGCTAAAGTCTTTGCGGGCTTGATCCGCAATCTACTGGCATGGAGATGCCGTATCAAGTACGGCATGACACACGCATACAAGGGAATCAACCCATTCAATAACACACTTCAACAGGGTCTAAACTGCGCCAAAGATACCAAGTCGCCACGCTCGCCCACGGCGAAAATCGTTCAAAATACACTGCCCTCGCAACACTGGGGGTGACACGCGCACCGTGGTAGTTTTTTTCTAAACCGCGCAACAATCCAATGTCATCAACAGGAAACACATTCGGGCGCAAAAGTGTGAACATCAAAAACATTTCTGCCGTCCAACGCCCAATGCCACGAATGCTCGACAATTCTTCGATGATTTCATTGTCTGTGCGCTGTTCCCAATACGCCTGCCCCACGCGCTTTTGCACAAAAAATTCAGCAACCGCATGAATGTATTCGGCTTTGCGCGCCGATAGACCAACACTGCGCAGACTATCCATGCTTTGCACCAACACATGTTTCGGTGTGACTTTAGGCACGAGCAATACAAACCGCGCCCAAATGCTATCCGCTGCCTTGACCGAAATTTGTTGCCCAACCACCGAGCGCACCAGTGTGTAAAACGGTTGCCCGCGACTGCTCATCACACTGTTGGGATAGGATAGTATCAGTTGAGCCATCACCCCATCGCGTTGCGCCAATTCGCGGGTGGCGATGGTCCAGTAGTCGGGCTGGGTCTGCGCCATACGACTTTATTTAGCCTTCTTCATTCACCAATACAGCTTTACCACGCAATTTTAACAATAAAGGCACGGCAATCCAAAGCGCGGCAGCAGTGACAAAAAACAGCGAAATCGGATGGCTTGACGGGTTAACAAACACCCACCAACTGCCCTCGGATGCGTTCAACGAACGACCCAAATTCGCTTCCATCATCGGCCCTAAAATCACACTCAATACCAAAGGCGCGACAGGATAATCATGCTTGGCAAACCACACACCCAATAAACCACAGACCAATAATATCCACAAGTCCATCAGTGTGTTTTGAGAAGAATAGACTCCAAACACCGAAATTGCCAAAATAATCGGCAGCAAGTACCTTGCAGGGGTTTTAATCACTTGTGCGAATACTTTTACCAAAGGTAGGTTCAAAATCAACAACATCACATTGCCGATGAACATACTGGCAATCAAGCCCCAAGCCACTGTTGGATGTTCAGAAAACAATAAAGGTCCTGGCTGCACGTTATACATAATCAACGCGCCCATTAAAATGGCTGCTGTCCCCGAACTGGGAATGCCGAGTGTCAACAGTGGAATCATCGCCCCACCCGATGCCGCATTGTTTGCGGTTTCAGGTCCTGCAACCCCTGCGATGGCACCATGACCAAACTGCTCAGGGTGTTTGGATATTTTTTTCTCCATCACGTACGAGAAAAACGAAGCCAAAATCGCGCCTGCCCCTGGCAAAATACCGATGAAAAAGCCCAAAATCGAACCACGCGCAATCGGCGCAACGCTTTGTTTGAACTCATCTTTGGTGGGATACAAGCGGTGAATTTTTGCAATTTGAATGTCATGCGGGTCTTCGTTCATAATGGTTTTAAACACCTCACCCACAGCAAACAAACCGACCGCAAGTGTCAGGAAAGCAATTCCATCCGAGAGTGACAAAACCCCAAACGTGAACCGCTCAACGCCCGAAAATTGGTCAGTGCCTATGGTTGCCAATAGCAAACCCAACACTGTCATAATCAAGGCTTTGACCATTGAGCCACCCGCCAAGCCAGAAATAGCGCATAAGCCCAAAATCATCAACGAAAAATATTCGACGCTGGAAAATTTCAACGCCACATTGGATAAGGGTTCAGCCAAAAAAATCAAGGCAATCAAGGTCACAATACCACCAACAAACGAACCAATCGCGGCAATCGATAGGGCACTGCCCGCACGTCCTTGCTTGGCCATTTGATAGCCGTCCAAAGCGGTCACTACGGATGACGACTCACCAGGGGTGTTGAGCAAAATCGAAGTGGTTGAACCACCATACATCGCGCCGTAATACACACCCGCCAATAAAATAATCGCACTGGTTGCCGAAGCTTCATTCGACAAACCCAAACTACTGGTGATAGACGCGGTGATTGGAATCAACAAAGCCACGCCACTCATCGGTCCGATACCAGGTAAAACCCCAACCACGGTTCCCAACAGCACACCCAAAAAAGCAAACAATAGGTTGTACCACAAAAAGGAAATTGAAAATCCTTGCATCAAATAATCTATGGTGCTCATGAGACGGTTTCCTTTTAAATAAAATTCGACCAAGCGGGAACGCTGGCTTCTAATAGGCGAATGAACACAAAATACACCACCGCAGAAATCACACCCGCAATTAAGACAGACGCACCCAATCGTTCACGCGCCATCAATTGAAAGGTGACCACCAAAAACATAAATGTGCTGATAATAAAGCCCAAAGGCTCTATCAAGATAATGTATGCCGCCATAGCAAGCACCACCCCAAAAAAACGTTTGTAATGAATGGGGGCTTTTTCTTGCGCGTTGTCTTGAGCGGTTTGGGTGGATTTTTTTAAGAAAGTTTCTATAAACAACAACACACTCAAACCCGCCAACAAATAGCCAAACACACGGGGAAATGTGGCAGGCGTGACCGTACCGCCAATCACATTGCTGGCTAAACCACTACTGGCAATCACAAAAAACACACCCAACACGAAAAAAACCAAACTGGCAATTAAATCAAAACGCCGAGACATAAGTTTCTCCTACAAAATTGGTCAATCAATCTTGAATACTTTTTAAAGGCAATCCATACCCACTGTCATCACGGTTGACTTCGCAAGCAAACTGCCCACACTCAGAATCACAACTTTATGACAGAAAGGGTATCACCGAGGGACATACATCCCTCCATAAGAAAACACGCCCACAATGCGAGCGTGTTTACGAGTAGCGCAGGTTTATTTTGCCAATCCCAAAGTCGTGAGCAACTCTTTAATCGTGGCTTCTTGTTGCCCTAAATAGGCTTTGAATTGTTCGGCATCTTTGTAATCACCGACCCAGCCTTGTTTTGTCAATTCTGCTTGCCACTCAGGTTTGCTTGACAACTCTTTGAGGGCGTTTTGCCAAAACTTTTGTGCGTTGGCAGACATATCTTTGGGACCGAATACACCGCGCCAAATTAAAAATTCCGCATCAATGCCCGATTCTTTAAATGTTGGAATTTGTGCCAAAGCATCTGTTTTTAAACGCTCTGCCGACGATATACCCAACACACGTAC
>JAGNWC010000126.1 GCA_017986195.1 Hydromonas sp. | reverse complement strand
CCTTATATTATGAGGTGAACGCAGAGTCGCCCTGATATGCCTCAGATCGTCGAGGATGGCATCAAGCGTGCGAAATACACTCAAGCAAATGAATGCACGTAGGGTGTTTGGTATTGTATTTGAACGTTTTATTTAAAGAACAAAGGAGACCGTATGAAAGACGACAGCAATTTTCCAAATTTGTCGCGCAGAAAGTTTATGACTCAATCGGTAGTTGCTTCAGGTGCTGCGGTATTGGGTGCTGGTGCGCTCGTGACTCAAAACGCGCAAGCGGCGCAAACCATAGACAGCAAAGCCCATGTGGTGATTGTGGGCAGTGGTTTGGGCGGGCAAGCCGCCGCACACCGCCTGCGCAAACAATTGCCCAATGCCAAAATTACCGTGGTGGATGGCAAGAAAGACCACATCTATCAACCTGGGTTGACTTTGGTGGGTACCGGTATATGGGATGATAGTCGCAATGTTGAATTGGGCAGCAATGCCAGTTTATTGCCAGCGGGCGTGGATTTAATTGCCGAAGGCGTGGCTGAATTCAAGCCTGAACAAAACCAATTGGTCACCACAGGAGGTCAAACCGTTCAATACGACTTCATGGTCGTCGCCACAGGGACGCATCAAAAATGGGATGCGATTGAAGGCATGGATCTCAATGCGATTGGTCAAAATGGTTTGGCAAGTGTTTACCCAGGTAAAGATGCAGCCATCGGCACATGGAAGGCGATGGATGCGTATGCCAAAAAAGGCGGGCGAGCCATTTCCACCCTGCCCAAAACCTTTCTCAAATGTGCGGGCGCGCCTTTGAAAATCACCTTCATGGTCGCTGATCGCTTGAAAACCGCAGGTGCGCAAGGTAAAGTGGAATTTTATTCAGCTCTTCCAAAAACCATTTTTAGTGTGAAATCGGTCAATGACAATGTGATTGAGCGTTGGAACAAACTGTCCAACCCTGTCCCCGTGACCTACAATCGCAACATCACAGGCATTGACATCACAGGGCGTAAAGCGCATTTTACCGATGAAAATGGGCAAGTGTTGATTGAGGATTATGACTTCATCCACATCGCACCGCCACAATCAGCGATTTTGCCTGTGGTCAACAGTGCTTTGGCGGTACAAGAGGACGGTCCGCAAAAAGGCTGGCTCAACGTCAGTAAAGACACTCTGCAACACAAGGTGTTTCCGAATGTGTTTGGCTTGGGCGACACCAATGGCACACCTCGTGGTAAAACTGCCGCCACGGTGAAAAAGAGCGCGCCGATTGTCGTGCACAATTTATTGCAAGTGATGCAAGGCAAACCTGCAGATCAAAAATTCGATGGTTACACCTCGTGCCCTTTGATTATTCGTGAAGGCTCAGCGATGTTGATTGAGTTTGATTACGATGGCAATTTGACCCCAAGTTTGCCATTGATTAAACCATTGAACGACAGTTATTTGGGCTGGCTGTTGAAATACGCGTTGCTCAAACCCGCTTATGTTGCGACCCTCAAAGGTCATGTTTAAACACTATTAGGAGAATGCTATGTATGAAATTTGGTTGGGGATTAACATTATCTATGAATGGTGTTTGTTGTATCCAATGGTGCCGTTGATGATGTTTTTGGCGGTTATCGCCTCGTTTTTAATCAATAAAAGCACGCGCAAAAATTGGCGCACAGGTTTTCGCCCAGCATTTATCGTGGCGATGATTGCCTTTGCCATTTTATTTTTTGTCTATCCGATGTTGATTAAATCATCGGCCAGCGAAATGGCGTATTTCATTGATTGGGTTAATCACTTGGGCATCTGTTTGGGGTTGGCTGGTTTTGTCGGTTTGGTGGTCTGGCCATTCACATCAAAAGTGCGCTCGTAAATCTATCCGCATGAATGCAGTCCAAAGAAAAACCCTTGTCGTTGTGACAAGGGTTTTTTGTGTTTTAAGGGGTAAGTGCGCGCTTACTTTTCGACAAACGCACGCTCAATCGCATAATCCCCAGGCTCGCCCATGCGGGGTGATTCTTTAAAGCCCATGTCGTTGAGCATGTCACAACAGCTTTGCAACATCGAGGGTGAACCGCAAATTAAAACGCGATCGTCTTTCGGATTCAAGCGTGGCAAACCAATGTCATCATTCAATTTACCGCTGATCAATAAATCGGTCAAACGCCCTTGGTTGTAAAACGGCTCGCGCGTGACAGTTGGGTAGTAAATCAATTTTTCACGCACCATTTCGCCAAAAAACTCATTATTGGGCAATTCATTCATAATAAATTCGTGATAACCCAATTCGCTCACATAGCGTACGCCGTGAATCAAAATGATTTTTTCATAACGCTCATAGACATCGGGGTCGCGGATAATCGACATAAATGGTGCCAAGCCCGTACCCGTGGAGAACAAATACAGATGTTTACCGGGTAACAAATTATCTTGTACCAATGTGCCCGTGGCTTTTTTGCTGATGGTGACTTCATCGCCGACTTTGAGGTGTTGCAATCTTGAAGTCAAAGGACCGTCTTGAACTTTAATTGAATAAAACTCCAGTTGATCTTCGTAATTTGGGCTGACAATCGAGTACGCTCGCATCAGCGGTTTGCCATCCACAATCAAACCAATCATCACAAATTGACCATTGATAAAGCGCAGACCTGGATCGCGCGTACAGGTAAAACTGAATAAAGTGTCGTTCCAGTGGTGCACACTGGTGACTTTTTCATAATAGATATTGGACATACCGCTCTCGACAGAAATATGTAAAAACAATATTCTACTATTTTTGTCGGGTAATGACAGTGAAATTTAATCATAAGCTTAGATGTGCAAGCCCTATGTATCAATCTGTCAGATTTAACACATAACCCTTACTTGGGCATGGTTTCTATGTAAGCGGCTTGATGCGCCAATTGTGTTTCAAAGCGTTTTAAATTTGCAAACTCTGCCCGCCAATCCCAATCATTGAGACGAAAATCGATGAAATTCAGGGCGCATTGCAAGGTTAAATCCGCAATGCTGTACTCATGATTTGCCAACCATTCGCGTGTCGCCAAATGTGCATCCAAGGCGGCAAAGCCGCGTTGTAATTTACCTCTTTGTCGCTCAAACCAATCTGGCCACTGCAATGCTGCAGGGCGGATTTGCTCCACGCGGTATTTGACCGATGTGTCAATCAGACCTTCGGTAAGGGCTTGCCATTTGAGCAGTTCGAGCCTGTGCATGAGGTTTTTTGGGGCTGGTTCAGGCACCAGCCAGTCCAAATACTCGGCGATGCTGCGCGAATCGGTCAATACTTCACCCGTGGGCAATAAAATACACGGTATTTGTCCGAGGGGATTAAATGACAAAACTTGCGGCTGCGCGCCCCAAACATCGTCCAAAATAAATTCGTAGGGAATGTTTTTCTCTGCCAACATAATCCGAATTTTACGAACGTAGGGACTGGTATATGAGCCAATGAGTTTAAGGGTTGGCATATATTCTCCTTTTGACAAGGCGTGGTAAAAACTTTGGTCTATAATGTGTGCAAGCCACATCATTTAGCCAGCATCATTTACACCATGTTCTATTAAACCTTGATGGAGTTCAAAATGCAAATCTTTTCTCATGTATCAAAATTGGCAATCGCTTTGACCATTCCCGTGTTGTTTGGCATTGGCTGTACGCAAGAAACTCAAAACCAAATCGGCCGCAGCGTGCAAAACTGGACAGGCACCAATGGGGTGTTGGAGGTGTACGCGAGCCAAATGGTGGTCAAACGTTTCCTGCAGATTGATAAAATGTCCACCGCAATGGGGACAGGCGATGGCAAAGAACGCGCTTATCGCTATGGCTGGGGGGTGTTGGATAGTAATCTAAATGGTGTGGTGGATGCGGGTGAGAAGAAAGTGTATTTTGAAATCAGTGATTATTCAACACCGTATGTGTTTTACTCATCACCTTAACAGCGCGACTGTGTATTCTTATCAAAAATCCTCCCCGCTCATTCATTAATAGACGGGG
>JAGNWC010000124.1 GCA_017986195.1 Hydromonas sp. | reverse complement strand
CCTTTGGTTTGGCGAGTTTGGTTTTGTCCTATCTAACCCGCGCGCCCATCATCACTGCGTGGAGCACCCCTGGTGCGGCGTTTTTGATTTCAGCATTGCCGACAGTCAGTTATCACGAAGCCATCGCAGGGTTTATCATTGCCAACGGCATTATTTTTGCCATCGCCGCCACGGGGATGTTTGACACGGTGATGAATAAATTGCCCAAAAGCATCGCCGCCGCACTGCTCGCGGGGATTTTGTTTCGCTTTGGCGTGAACACCTTCGCCAGTTTGAGTTCGGACACGGCTTTGATGTTGGTGATGCTTGCAGCGTATGTGTTGGGTAAACGATGGTTGCCACGCTATGCCACCTTGGTCGTGTTGATTGTCGGTTGCGCGTATGTGTTTGGCTGGCAAGGCGTGTCGGTGCCGCATGTGCCTTTGCATTTGTCATCGGTGGTGTGGACTGCGCCTGAGTTTTCGTTCAATGCGCTTATCAATATCGGGTTGCCGCTCGCGCTGATTACCCTCACGGGGCAACAAATTACGGGCATTGCGGTATTGCGCACATCGGGCTACTCTGCGAGCCAAGCACCCGCAAAGCCCTTGGTGGGATTAACGGCATTGTTGTCGACATTGACCGCGCCGTTTGGCAATTTTGGCATCAATTTGGCGGCCATCACCGCGGCGATTTGCACCGAAAAATCCTGCCACCCAGACCCCGCCAAACGCTATGTCGCAGGTCTGTGGTATGGTGTTTTGAACCTCATTATTGGTGCGCTTGCGGGTGTGTTGGTGGTGTTTTTTCTGGCGTTGCCCAAGGCATTGATCACGATACTGGCGGGCTTGGCGTTGCTTGGCGCGATTTTGAGCAATATTAGCAATGCGTTTCACGCAGACTTTTCAGTCACTGACCGCGAGGCGGCTTTGGTGACGTTTATGACTTGCGCATCGGGAGTGACGCTGTGGCAGATGGGCAGTGCTTTTTGGGGCATTGTTTTGGGCTGTATCACGTATGCGGTGTTTCACTGGCGTGTTCAAGGCGCGCACAAATAAGCCCAATATCCATCTTATTTCCACAGATGAATACAATACTGTGCGTGTCAACCCAAGTCGCTCGGCATTCATTATCGGGTGTCGGTTGCTTTGACGCGACTCTTTTCCTTTATAATGATCGCAGTGAGATAAAGCTTTTGACGATATTTGACGACTATGGGCAGTATTACTTCCATTCATATACATTGAGGATGACACATGAACCAACGCATTAAATTTGCATTATTAGCCGCTTTATTCACCACCAGCATTGCGCCGACGGTGTCTTTTGCGCAAGTCGCCATTGACAAAACCATCGCGGTTGTCGCTGGCAAACCAATTTCACAAAGTGAATTGAACGAACGCGTTAAAGTCAATCGCGAAGTGGCCAAGCGTGCCAAACAAAAAGTCAGTGATGCTGAGTTAATCAATTATTCTCGTGATGAGTTGATTAACGAGCATTTGTTATTGAACCGAGCGAAAAATGCACGCATTACCGTAGGAGATGAACAAGTCAATGCGGCCTTGCAAGAAATGGCGCAAGGCAATGGCATGACGGTAGAGCAATTTAAAGCGCATGTCACTAAAATAGGTGGCGCGAACGCTTGGCAAAATCTCAGTGATGATTTGAAGAGTCAAATGACAATTGATGCTTTGATGCGGCAAGAGATTTTAAGTAAAATCAAAGAGCCCACTGCCAAAGAAATCGATGCGGAAGTGGCACGAGTGAGTGCAATAGCCGACGGTCCAATGTCGCCACAGGAAGTGGCGGTGGCGCAGCATATTTTTATCGAAAATCCAAGTGCTGCTTCTTTGAAAAAAATTAAAGCCATCAAAGCCCGTTTGGATAAAGGTGAAGATTTTGGTGCAGTTGCCAAGCAGGTTTCCGAGAACTCAGAAACCGCAGCCAACAATGGACAAATCCCATACATTGGCTTGAATGACAAGCAAGCAGATCCCAGCGTGGTTCAGTTGGCGAGAACAGCACCTTTGAACATCGTTTCCGAGCCTTTAAAAACCAAAAATGGTTATCACTTGTTTAAAATTTCTGAGCGCACCACGCTGACTTTGAACGATGACGCGAAAAAAGCAATGGCAAAAGACGCGCTGATGTCGATGCGTCAAAAAGAAGCAACCGAGCAATATTTCAAAGAATTGGACGCGAGTAAAGCGTCTTTGGTAGAAATCAGAAATTGATTTCTAAGTGGCAAAAATAGCAAAAGCGGGTATCACCCGCTTTTGTACATTTAGGCTTGGTTTCAAACTCGATGCGAACGATGCGCGGCACGAAAATCGCGACATGCATCGCCGTACATTTCAAAAATTTTAATCCACAAAGGATTTTCATGGGTCAACCACTCGGGATGCCATTGCATACTGAGGGTGAATTGATTGACATCCGTGCAATACATCGCCTCGACCAAGCCATCGGGCGCATGTGCCAAAGGTGCCAAACCCTTACCTAAAGTTTTAATACCTTGACCATGTAAAGAATTCACCCAGAACTCAGATACGCCCAAGGATTTTTCAAACCATGTGTTGGGTACCAATTTAACATCGTGGTGTGGACCGTACTGAATTTCGTTGGGCGCGGTGCTGTCTTTTTCGCGGTGATCCATCATATTCGGTACTTCGTGCACTTTTTGGTATAGTGTGCCACCGCGCGAAATATTGAGTTCTTGGTGACCTCGACACACCCCCAAAAAAGGCAAACCGCGTTCCAACGCTGCAGGAATCAACTGTGCATCAAAATAATCGCGATCGGGGTCTTGCAACACATCAGGGGTTTGATTTTCCTCGCCGTACAATGATGGCACGATATTGGTTGATGCGCCCGACAAATAAACCCCATCGGCTAAATCCAAGTACTGTTCCAACTGAGCATAGCCATAGCAAGTGGGTACTAACAATGGCACACAATCCGAAAAACGAACGATGGGATCTGAATACTTTTTTGCCAACAATTGGTAATGAATGTCAGAAAGAACACGCGCACCTGTTGGTATGAGAATCAAAGGCTTTTTAATGGTTTTGTTGTCGTTCGTCTTGGGTAAAGTCATGTCGCACCTAAATAAAATGAGATGGTCACACTGTATCTGAAAGACAAGCTGTGCCAACAGCACCACTTAACAAGGTTTGGTGCAGACACTATGAGACCCACATGAGGTTCAGGTCGCATGATACCAAAATCCAGCGCGTTGAGCATTTGAAGTTAAGGAAACACAGAACAAGCTCTCTCGTCTGCGCTGGTTGTTTGCGATGCGAGGCGCAAGGTACAGTGAGTGGTTATTCCCTTCGTAAACCCTGCAACAAAGCGCATCGTTCAGCAAACGTCTATCCCACAAGGTTCGGGTAAAAACAGTCCCGCACTTTGGCGAAATCAGCGGATTGTCGTAGAATGACTACGCCCCACTGATTCCTTCGTGTTTAGATCTGTTTTTACCTCGAACGCAGACTGGATTGAGTTTCCTTCATATGTGTAAAAAATGTGGTTAAATGCCAACCATAATCAATGCCTTTGCACAAAACATATTCTGAAATCATGTACAAACCATTTATTTTTTAAGGTTTTAGGCTTACAATACCATCTGTTAAACAATTAGAATGCTGATTTTGCTTTTATATTGATATATAGAGTCAAAGCTCAGCGAACGTCAACCAAAATTTAGCATTTGCAACGGGACATACTAATATGGACTTAAATTTAAAAGATACAACAACCTACGCCGAGAACTCAGGTGTAGAGCACCTTTCAGAACAAAGTGCAAATAGAATCACGTGGATCGCGCTTGCGGCGGTCTTGGCGATTGTGACTCTGTTGTACATTTTGGCGCAAGTGTTCAGTCCGAATGTCGTGGGCGACAACTCACAAGCAGATCAACAAATTGTAGAGCGGTTGCGCCCAGTGGCTGGGTTTCAAATGGGGGCGACTTCAACAGGGCCTAAATCAGGCGAAGAGGTGTACAATGGTTTGTGTACGGCATGTCATGCAG
>JAGNWC010000027.1 GCA_017986195.1 Hydromonas sp. | reverse complement strand
TTGTACGGATTGTCCCATTCGCCCAAAACGCCCAAGCGCATGAAGTCAATTTTTTGGCTTTCGATTTGCTCGCCTGCATAGGCGCGGGATTTTTCCTGCACTTCGCGCGTGGGCAAACCACGCCCGTGAATCGACTCGATTTTGTTCTCAATCGGCATACCGTGACAATCCCACCCAGGCACATACGGCGCGTCAAATCCCGCCATGGTTTTGGACTTGACAATAATGTCTTTGAGGATTTTATTGACTGCGTGACCGATGTGAATGTCGCCGTTGGCATACGGCGGACCATCGTGCAGAATGAATTTCGGACGACCCGTGACCGCCGCGCGGATGGTTTCGTAGCGTTTTTGCGCTTGCCAAGCCGCAACCCATTGCGGTTCGCGTTTGGCCAAATCACCCCGCATCGGGAATGGCGTATCCAATAAATTAACGGGGTAGGTGTTCTTTTCAGTCATAACGGGCTTTACAATCGGTGGATTCGAAAAAGGTTTATTTTAACTGAAAATCAAGGGTAAATCACGATGAAATACCCATAGAAGGGCTTTTCCGTTTGAATGGATGCGTTGCAAAGAATTAATGCGTCATAACAAAATCATCTTCAACCCAGAAATCAACAAAACCACAGCCAACACACGTTGAATCAGTACAGTGTTTAACCGTTTGCTTCCCAAATGAGCACCGACAAACCCACCCACAACAACCGCAAACACCCAATAGGTCAAACTGGGTGAGAGTGTTGGCTGATGACTGAGTACGCCGAGCAAGCCCGATACCGAGTTGACCAAGATAAACTTCGCCGCCACGCCTGAAATCACACGCACGGGTGCCCAATTCATGCGAAGTAGCAACGGACTGAGGAATATACCGCCCCCCACGCCCGTGAGTCCAGAAAGCAGTCCCAGTACCGCACCGACGATGCCCAGCGTCAAGGGTGCTACGGGTTTGAGCTCATGGGCGATGGTTTGGTAGGAACGACGAAATGAGTAAAATACCGCATAAATCAGCACCATGCCAACGATGGGCTTATACCAATGCGCGGGTAAACTCAGATAGCCACCGAGGTAGGCGCAGGGAATTGAAGTCAGTGCCAACGGCAAAAAGATGCGCCATGAAAATGCACCTGCTCGATAATATTGCACCACAGCAATAAGCGACACGATGATATTGAGCACCAAGGCGGTGGGTTTCATGACCATCGGAGCGACACCAATCAGTGCCATCACGGCCAAATAACCCGATGCACCTGCGTGCCCAACACTGGCATACAACAACGCCACCAACCCCATCAACAGCGCAATGACGAGTGTGGTCAGCCAAGGCTCAAACACCATATCCATCTCAAATCACCCCATACCATCCATCATCCAGCAAAACCATTACCCACCCAAGGTGAATTAACAGGGTGTTGGCGCACCTTTGCGCGAATAAAACCACCAGTTGATGACCAAGCACAGCACATAATACACAATGAATGCAACCAGTGCGGCTTTGACTCCACCTGTCGCGCTAATTGACATGCCATAACTTTTTGGCACAAAAAATCCGCCATACGCGCCTATAGCCGCGCTAAAACCCAGTACTGCGGCGGCTTCTTTATTTGAATTTAATTCCAATTGCGCAGGGGTGGCTTTGCTCCCCAAAACCTGTTTGGCAACGGCAAAGAAAATTTTCGGCACTTGTGCAAAAGTCGAGGCATTGCCCACACCTGTTAAGGCAAACAGCGCGATAAAGCACACAAAGAACCCACGGAAACTGCCCGAGCCGTCCACGCCTTTAACGGGCAGAAAGTTAATTACCCCCATCACCGCAACAATCATACCGATAAACACAAAGGTGGTCACACGCGCCGCGCCGAGTTGATCCGATACCTTACCGCCAATCACACGCGAAATCGCACCGATGAGTGCACCGAGAAACACGTATTGTGTGGCATTGACTTGTGGAAACTGACTTTTCATCAGCAATCCAAAACCCGCAGCAAAACCGATGAATGAGCCAAATGTACCCAGATACAAAATACACATCAGCCACGTATCACGACGTTTAAAAATCACCGATTGCTCTTTGAACGAAGCTTTCGCGCTGGCAATATCATTCATACCAAACCACGCACTGATGGCAAAAAACGCCACAAATGGAACCCAGAAAAATGCCGCGTTTTGCACCCAAACATTTTTCACTTCCGCGCCCTTGGTATACACCTGAGCGTCTGTGCCCAGCGCAAACATACCCATCGTCACCACGACAGGAACAACAAACTGTACCACCGACACACCCAGATTACCCAAGCCTGCATTGATGCCCAGCGCTGTGCCTTTTTCGGATTTAGGGAAAAAGAAACTGATATTGCTCATGGATGAAGAGAAATTGGCACTACCAAAACCACACAACAACGCCCACATCTGCATTTGCCACAAAGGTGTGCTCGGGTCTTGCACCGCAAAGCCCAACCCGATTAAAGGAATGAGTAAAGTCGCGGTTGAGAAAGCCGTCCAACGTCGTCCACCAAAAATCGGCACGACGAACGAATACACAATGCGCAAGGTCGCGCCCGACAAAGCGGGCAAACCCGCGAGGGTAAACAACTCCTCTTTACTGTACTTAAAACCCACATTGGGCAAATAAGTCAACGTCACCGACAACACCTGCCAGACCGCGAAAGCGAGCAACAATGCAGGCACAGACAGCCATAAATTGCGCCGCGCAATCGATTTACCCGTGGACTGCCAAAAGGATTTGTCCTCAGGTGTCCATGTGGTGAGTAATTTTGCCATTTGAAACTCCTTGAATTTTGATATTAAACCGCTTGCTTAATCTGCTTATTGCGCACGCCACGGAACGAGAAATACATCCACACCAAACTCACACACACCGTGCCATACAGCAACATAAACGAAGTCGAGCGCACACCCGTCAAATCCACCAACGCACCAAACATAATTGGCAAGAAAAAACCACCCAAACCGCCTGCCAAACCGACTGCCCCAGAGACCGCACCAATGTCATTTGGAAACTCATCGGCAATGAATTTAAACACCGAGGCCTTACCCACCGCCATCGCAATGCCCACCCCAAACAAAATAATGGTAAACAAAGTGGCATTCAAACCAATGTGCATGGATTTGGGCCCCATCGTGGTTTGCACCACCAAGTCGGTCTGCGGATATGAGAGCACAAAAAATGCCACCCAACAGACCCACATCACCGCCCAAGTCACTTTAAGCGCGCCAAATTTATCCGACAAATACCCACCGAATGCGCGCAACACACCACCAGGCAAAGAAAAACACATCGCAAGAAACCCTGCCTGAGCCAAACCAAAGCCATACTCATTGACATAATATTTCACCATCCACAGCGCAAGCGCGACGTAGCCGCCGAACACCACCGAGTACAGCTGGCAGTAGCGCAAAACCGCAGGGTCTTTCATCAATTTGAGTTGCGAAGCCAGCGTGACATTGGATGAGACCAAATGCTTGGGGTCGCTGTAACTGAATACCCAAAACAAAATCGCTGTCGCGAGCATAATACCCGCATAGACTTGCGGAACCATTTGCCAACCTGCCCACGCGATGATGGCGGGTGCAATCAATTTGGTCAGCGACGAGCCTGCATTGCCCGCACCAAAAATCCCCATCGCCATGCCCTGTTGATCACGCTCAAACCAACGCGCCACATACGGTGTACCAACCGAGAACGAGCCGCCCGCCAAGCCGATAAACAAGCCAATCACGATGAAGTGCCAATACGCCGTGGCATACTGCATCATATAAATCGGAATCACGGTGGCTATCATCAACACAAAAAACACCATCCGTCCACCATATTTATCAGTCCAAATACCCAAGGGTACACGGATGAGTGAGCCAGACAACACGGGTGTTGCCGCCAAAATCATGGTTTGGGTTTCATTCAAACCCAATATTTTTTGCAGGGGCACACCGAGCACAGCAAACATCATCCACACCATAAAACAAATGGTGAACGCAAATGTACTGACAATCAGCACGCTCCACGCATGGCGTTTGGTGAGTCTATCTTGAATCATTATTTTCTCCATATTCGGGGGTGATGTTGGCAGAATACGCCGTGTGGTGCGGGATAACCATTCGCTGAATGGGGATTCAAATCAAGCGTATGGGGGTGGGCGTGTAGTTCTTTTGGGTAGGTTGGTTTTATGGTTGTGAGTCTGTATGATGTGGTCACACTAAATATTGTCAGCCCACTGAACATACTTGAAATCTTAGAAATACCCATCAAACACCCATCATTGAAAGCATATGAGCCAACTATTCTCCATCGAAGATCTGACACGAAAAGACGTTCACAGCACGCCCAAATTCGCTTTATTTGAATTGGGCTTTCGTCCGTTTTTTCTGCTCGGTGGGGTATTCGCCCTGCTCGCGGTCATCCCGTGGGTTTTGGCTTTGCATGGCATCGTGCTGGGTCAAACCGCATCAATTTGGTGGCACGCACATGAAATGATTTTTGGCTTTGCGCTCGCCATCATCTACGGTTTTTTGCTCACCGCAGGACAAAACTGGACAGGCGTTGCCAGTCCGCGTGGGCTGCCATTGTTGATTTTGGTGCTGTTGTGGTTATTGCCCCGTATGGGTTTGGCATTTTTGCCCCAAGTGCCGCTACTGATTTGGGCGATGTGTGATGTTTTGGCGAATTTAGCAGTCATGGCGGTGATGGCGCGCATGGTATTTAAAGCCAAGCAATGGCGCAACGCGCCTTTCGTGCTCATCCTCGCAGGGTTTGCCATGCTCAATGGATTCAGTTATTTCACGTACATCACGGGTCATTTAGACATCGCTACGCGCATTCATGATGCCTCTCTGTGGGTGATTGCCATTGTGATTAACCTCATGGGCGGGCGCGTGATTCCTGCCTTTACCCAAGGCGCAACCCAATTTAAACGCACACCTGAACCCACTTGGTTGCTGCGCGCCAGCACGGTGGCACTGCTGTTGGTTGCACTGGCGTGGTTGATTGATACGCCTGTGTTTTTGCGCATGATGTCGGCAATTACGGCGGGATTGTTGTTCTATCGTTGGAATATGTGGGGTTGGACATTCAGTTTGAAAAATCCTTTGCTGTGGTCTTTACACTTAAGTTTCGTGTGTCTGCCGATTGCCTGTGGTTTAATTGCTTTGGGTTATCCGCGCTCAGGCGCATTGCACGTATTGACCATCGGTGCGGTGACAGGATTGATTGTGTCGATGATGTCACGCGTGTCGCTTGGACACACAGGGCGTATGCTCAAAGCCCCACGGCTGATGCCGTGGGCGTTTGGCTTGATTGCCTGCGCGGCTTTATTGCGTGCTGTGGCAGCGGTTTGGGACAGCGCGTACCTGTATTTAATTGATGGCGCGCTGCTGCTGTGGGTGCTCGCCTTTGCGTGTTTTGTGTGGCACTACGCGCTAATTTTGCTGCATTCTCGATTGGACGGTAAACGCGGTTAATGTACTGACTCATTGAGGATGCAGAGAACGCCAATAGTCGTCAATCAAATTCATCATACCACCGATTTTGCGCGCTTGGTTCAGCCAAATCTCTGCCCATTCGGGCGCAATGTGCGCGCGCACAGTTTGCTCAAATAATGGCATCCAATATTCATTGAGCAACTCAGGTGTATAGCCCGCCTGTCGATGTTTGTGCCCAATATCATAGGTGTATTCCATATACGGCTCACCGCCAAGTGCCATCCACCAATAATGGGTGAGTACGGCTTTATGGTGTGACCAATCCTGCACCACCGCAAACGCAGGCGAGAGCATAGGATGCTGTTGGACTCTTGCATAAAAATCATCCATCACTTGGGCAATTTGTTCGCGAGAAACATCGGGCGTATGGTAGCGCGGCATGAAATTCCTTTACTTTTTAATGTCAGTACGTGATGTAAGTCGTCAATCACGAACAATAACGAATACTTTTTACTTATCCAACCCATGTTCTACCGCATACACCGCTGCTTGCACACGACTAATGAGGTTGAGTTTACGCAAGATGCTTTGCACATGCACCTTTATGGTGGACTCAGCGACATTCATGTGGCGCGCGATGTGTTTGTTCGACACACCTGTTGCCAGCCATTTGAGGGTTTCACGCTCGCGCGGCGTGAGGCTGTCGATTTCTTTGGGGTACGTAGGCAACTCGGGTGAGCGCAAACGCGCAACCAACTTGGTGGTCATCTCGGGTGAGAGCACTGAATCACCATCCACTGCACGGCGTATGGCGGTGAGCAAAAATTCCACGTTGATATTTTTGAGCAAATAACCCCGCGCGCCCATGCGCATACAGTCGGCCAAATCTGCACCATCCTCGGACACGGTGAGCATGAGTACCGCCAATTCAGGATGCTCGGAAATAATTTGCGCGAGGGCTTCTTTGCCGTGCATCACGGGCATATCCAAATCGAGCAACACCATGTCGGGTTGTAATTGAGCAATCATTTTCACCCCTGCAAGCCCATCGGATGCTTCGCCAATCACCTCAAAATCCTCTTGTTTTTGCAGGATGCTTTTTAGCCCACTGCGAAACAACTCGTGATCGTCAATCAGTACGATTTTAATCTGTTTCATAACACGACCCTTTGTGCGTTGGGTAGAGTCAATTGCACCTGTGTGCCTTGCCCTACTTGTGATGTAATCTGTATGTGTGCGTGAATTTGTCGCGCGCGCTCTTGCATGATGGATGTACCAACGTGACGCGATTGCTTATGCGCAACACTCTGCGCGTCAAAGCCCACACCGTTGTCCATGATGCGCAAATTAAAATCGGTTTGATTGTCGATGTCAATCACAACCAGCGTGGCTTGCGCGTGTTTGCGCACATTTGAGAGTGCTTCTTGCAATATAAAAATAACTTGTAGTTGCTGACGCGGCGACAATGGCACGCCCTCGCCCGTCATACTCAAGCGCGTTTGTACATGGGACTGCGCTTCAAAGCGTTGCAGCACCATGTGTACTGCTGAATTAAAATCCTGCTCCGACAAGCGTGTGCGAAAGTTCAGCAACAATTCACGCACATCTTCATACGACTCGGAAATACCGTGTTTAATCGAGGTCAAATACTCATCCACAGCTTGGGGCTCTTGATTTTGTATGGCCGATTCAAGCATCTGAATTTGTAAATTCAAATAAGACAGACTTTGTGCAATCGAATCGTGCAAACCCTGCGCCATCAAATTGCGCTCCTCGGACACGGCAAATTGTTGGTCGCGGGCAATCAGTCTTTGATTTTCAATCGCCACGCCCAACTGCGCGCACAGGGCTTCGATGAGCCGCGCGCTTTCCTCATCCATGCTTGTGTCATCGGTGAAATACAAGGTAAACAACCCCAAATCCTGAGCGATAAAGCGGATGGGATAGGCGCAAACACTGCTGAACCCTGACACACAGCAAGGCAATTGCTCTTGCGGTTTCATATTTTGGCGCACTTGAATCATGTGTTTGGGCTCAAAAAATTGTTGCGTCAGCACGCTGCATTGACATTGCTGTGGGTGGCTACACTGCGCATTGGACTTGAGCATTTCATCGGGTAAACCCTGCATGGCGACGTAACTCAGGGTTTTACTTGGCGTATCCAACAACCGTATCGATGCGCCCTGCGCGCCCGTCATCGCCACCATGCGCGCGACAAAGCCCTGCCCCATATCCTCAATGCTGTGCGCTTCGTGCAAAAACGCCGTAACAGCATATAGGTTGGACAACTCATGGTTTTTGCCTGCGAGGGCTTGGGTTTTATCCGCGACTTTTTGCTCTAAGTTATTGTGAATGTCTTGTAGACTTTGCGCCATTTGATTAAACCCATCGGATACCAAGCCAAATTCATCGCTCGAACTTTTGCGTACCCGTGCGTTCAAATCGCCCAAAGCCAAGCGCACAATCCCGCCGCGTAAGGTATCCAAGGGGCGAATCACCAGTCGATAGGTGAAATAGATACCTGTGAGTGCGGTGACAAAGGTCATGAAAATCAAGAGCATTTGAAACAGGCGCAACAGTTGAATATTACGCGTGTTGTCTTCTTCGATGAGTTTGACCAAACGATTGATGTCGTTGGCATAGGCATCAATCATCTGTCGGTTGCTGGTATTGATGGACTGGCGTTGGGATTGCAATTGCGCGTACCACGGCACCATGCGTTCACGCCAATCGCGCTCGATTTTATCAACTTGTGTGCGCAAGGAAGCATTCTTGGGTAGAAACAACTTGTTTTGCCCGACATTGCGCAAGTTGTACAACACCTGCTCAAAATCGGCTTGCTGTTGTTGTAATTCAGCCGACGCGCCTGCGTAGTTGTAGGTCAACGCCATTTGAAACGTACGTTTGCGCAAACTACCCGCATCGTTAATCGCCACACCGCCGTTCTCTAACTCCCACGACAGCAACAAAGTATAACCCGTGAGGACAAACGCGCACACCAGCCAAAACAACATGCCCAACAGCAGTCGAAACGACAAACTGTTGAACTTGGATACGGAGTGAAAACTATCAACGTTTTGTTTCATAAGTTATTTTATGGATGGCTCGCATGTGGGTTGATAAAGTGTCCGCTTTGACCGCCCTGCTTGGATACCAGCATGATGCCACCAATGCGCATGGTTTTATCCACCGCTTTGAGCATATCATAAATCGTCAGAAGGCCCACCGATACACTGGTTAAAGCCTCCATCTCCACACCCGTTTGCCCGTGGGTTTCACAGGTCACATCCATGTGTACTTGATGCAATGCCTCATCCAAGCGAAACGCCACCGCCACACGGGTCAAAGCCAGCGGATGACACAGTGGAATCAAATGCGCGGTCTGCTTGCTCGCTTGTATCGCAGCAATCCGCGCCACACCAAGCACATCGCCTTTGTGAGCTGTGCCTGCACGCAATTGCGCGTAGGCCTCTGCCGATAGGTTGATAAAGCCCGTTGCCTGGGCGATGCGATGGGTGGCGGACTTGTCGCCCACATCGACCATGTGCGCCTGACCTTGGGCATCGAAGTGGGTGAGTTTAGAGGGTATGGTGGGCATGGGGGTGTTTTGTATTGAGAATACAGATAACCATATCATACGCTTGGTGGGTCGTCCATACACCGTTTGGGGGATAACATCGATGGCGGATTTGCGGATAATGGGCAACGAACACAACACCAACCTTGAATGGGTACATCCGTGATACACATCCGCTATTTCGGCATCCTGCGTGAACAGTTAGGCACCGACCAAGAACACCTCGAATGGACTGGCGCATCGTCCGATGAATTGATACGTGTGCTGCGAGCGCGCGGTGAGGTATGGGCAAACGCATTGGCTCCCGAGCGTATTTTTAAAATCGCCTTGAATCAAACCCTGCTACACGAACCCACGCATATCTCCGATGGGGCTCAAGTCGGTTTTTTACCCCCTGTGACAGGTGGCTAAGATGGCTATTTGGCGAGCAATTCGCGTACAAACCGAGTTATTTGACTTGGGCGTTGAAGAAAAAAACATCCGCGCCCATGCACTGAATGCAGGCGCGTTGGTGGCGTTTCAAGGCATGGTACGCGAGTTTAATCGTTACGATTTGCCCAACACCGCCAGTATCACATCGTTGTTTTTGGAGCATTATCCCAGCGTCACCGAAAATGAAATTGAGCGCATCATCAACCAAGCCAGCACCCGTTGGCAACTATCGGCGGTTCAGGTGATTCATCGCGTCGGATTGTTGTACGCGAATGAGCCAATTGTGTTGGTAATTGTCTGCACCGAGCACCGCACAGATGCCTTTGCGGCGGCTCAGTTCATCATGGATTACCTTAAAACCCAAGCCCCTTTTTGGAAGCGTGAACACCATGCCGATGGACAGGCGCATTGGGTAGAGGCGAAAATTTCGGATGCCGATGCGCAAACGCGTTGGGAGTCATCGCTATGAAAGTCGCGGGTTTAATCCTTGCGGGTGGACAGGCGCAACGCATGGGCGGCGTGGACAAAGGTTTGCAGTTATTGGACGGTAAACCTTTGGTGCAACAGGTGATTGAGCGCGTTGCACCGCAAGTGGATGGGCTGTGGGTATCCGCCAATCGACATTTTGACGCGTACCAAAGTTTGGGTTACCCTGTATTCAGCGACGAGGTGGTTTTTCAAGGTATGGGGCCTTTGGCTGGAATTGCCAGTTTTGCCAAGCACATACCCGAAGCGTTCACACACGTGCAAATAGTTCCGTGTGACACACCGTTCCTACCTCTGGATATGTGCGCGCACCTCAAACGGCGTTTGAAAACGATTTTAGCGTTTCGCAATTTTACGGGCGGGGTTTTTCCACAAACCGAATTGGGTGCGCAATACGGTTGTGCTCTGGTCACACGGGCGCAAGTGGCGTTGGCGCAGCAGTGTTTGCAAAACCATCGGCGCAGTGTGCAATCATGGTTAGCACATGCGCACGCCGTGCCTGTGACGGATTTCATTGAAGCTGATTTTGCCAACATCAACACCTTTGAACAATTGGCACACGCGCACCACCTCCGCTCCTCACCACACCCATTGTTTAAGGTCAACCATGCTTGATTTTCACCAAGCGCGTGCAGAACTATGTGCTCAAGCACGCACCACCTCGATTCAAACCGAGCCGATTGTACAGTGCGCTCAACGCTACTTAGCGCAAGACATCCGCGCCCAGTACGATGCACCGTTGTTCACCAACAGCGCGATGGATGGCTACGCGCTGCACCTGCACCCTGAGGATGAAGCGCAGAACTATGATATTGTCGCACGCATTGCCGCAGGCGAGGATGCCCGTGCAGTTGCACTCAAACAAGGACAAGCCTCGCGTATTTTCACAGGTGCACCGATTCCACAGGGTTGTAACGCCGTGGTCGCGCAAGAGCAGGTCACCGTGGTGGGCAGACAATTGCGCTGTACCAAAGTCCCCAAACTCAATGAGCATATTCGTGTGCAGGGCGAGGATTTTGCAGTGGGTAAAATTTTATTGAGCAAAGGTCAAAGACTCACACCCCAAGCCATCGGTTTGCTTGCCAGTCAAGGGTATGCCGAACTGCCCGTACACGAGCGCCTGCGCGTAACGGTATTTTCAACGGGCAACGAATTGTTAGAACCCGCCTCGCCGATGCGGGCAGGTGCGATTTATGATGCCAATCGTTATCAACTTTTGACGTGGTTACAAGGTTTAAACTGTGAGGTTATTGACGGCGGCATACTCGCGGATGATTTGGTGCAGACCACCGAGCAATTGCGCCATGCCTCACGCAATAGCGAACTAATCATCACCAGTGGTGGCGCATCGGTTGGGGAGGAAGACCATCTTAAATCTGCCATCAGCGCGGTGGGTGAATTGACCTCATGGAAACTGGCGATTAAACCTGGTAAACCGTTTGCATGGGGGCACATCGGTCAGGCGCAGGTGATGATGTTGCCCGGCAATCCCGTGGCAACGTTTGTGACCTTTAAGATGTTGGTTGAGCCTGTGATTCGTATGAATATGGGCGCGATGATTGAAGATGCACGAGTCGCTATTATTTACGCCCGAGCAAATTTTTCTACTGCCAAAGCCGAGTCAAGGCGAGAATTTTTGCGTGGCGTGCTGTGGTTTGATGGGCAAGGCTTGGCACATGTCGACAAACTTGACAATCAAGGCTCGCACATGTTGTCCGCATGCGTACAGGCCAATTGCTTGATTGAAGTTGCGCCCGATGTGGTTGTTAAAAAAAATGCACTGGTGGCAGTGCATCGCTTTTAGAAAGTATTTATGTCAATCCCTCAAAATCTACCTGTCATTAAAATCGGTATCGTTTCCACCTCCGACCGCGCCAGCAGTGGCGTGTATATCGATGAAGGTTTACCTGCTTTGCGCGCGTGGCTCAATCGTGCGGTGAAAAACCCGATTGACTACTTTGAACGCCTCATCCCCGATGAACAAACCCTGATTGAACAAACCCTGATTGAATTGAGTGATACCGCGCATTGTGATTTAATCCTCACCACGGGCGGTACAGGTCCCGCGCCGCGTGACGTCACCCCCGATGCCACACTGGCTGTGGTGCAGCGCGAGATGTTGGGCTTTG
>JAGNWC010000123.1 GCA_017986195.1 Hydromonas sp. | reverse complement strand
GCACAAAAATCTTTGCCCAAAAATCGCCAAATTGATTGGTGTAATTGATGTGCGGCTCGTTTTGCTTTAACAGCGTGCCAATCGCACTGGCGATGGCGACGATGGTCAGCATACTCACCGCAAAACGCATGGAGCCGATGAAATCCCAAAGTTGTTTCAAAAATTTCAATGCGGGGTTTCCTATCAATGGATATCGAGTGTGGCGTGGGGCGGTTTGAAAATTTTTAATCAGGTACGCAGACTTTGCCCGCGAGCATCGCGCGGATGGTTTTATAAACCAGCAGCGCAATCACACAAGACACCAGCGCAAATAAAACCCATGCAATCACCGCAAACACCGCGTGCATCGAACTGCTGTGCATTGCTTGCGCCATCATAAACGATGCAATCGTGATAGCCGCGAGCGGAAAAGAGTACGCCCACCACGGTAAAGAAAATTGCAACACGGTAAATTTTTTCACGCGATACAACAGCATTGCTGTTATAAAAATCGCCACGTAATATAAAAATAGTCCGAAGTGGTCTACACCCGTTACTACACCGTGCGTGAGTTGTAGATAGGCCACAAAGCTCAAGGCTGGGGGTGAAATCATTATAAACAAGGTGGGTAAGAGCTTAGTTGGGATGGGTGCGTGAAAAATCATGCGGTACATGATAATGGTTTGCAATACCACCCAAAAAAACAAACCATAACTTAAGAAGAACCAAAGCAACTCTACTGACGCGTGGTGGATGCCCGAAATCGGTACAATCACATTGCCGACCACAGGGATGAACCAAGCAGGGGTAATCATTGAGACGTTGAGGTTTTCGTGAAACATCCATGCAGTCAAAATATGAATAGTGAATAAAAACTGCATGGATGCACCCACAGCCCACATAACTTTTGACAATATCGGCGAGAATGAAAAATATACCTCCGCCATAATCAGCAAACCAATCGAAATCGCAGGGAAAAACGCGTGGCGCACGGGGTGATTGAATTCATGTTTGACGGCGTTGGGATAACGCATGAATTTTAGCAAATATGTCATGCCCACCAGTAATAAAACCAGTGTGGATACCACCGTCATTAAAAGCGTCAAGGCAGGCATCCCCGCCGCTTTGGTCGCCAAAGTATAACCACCCAAACCCATGACGCTGGTAAATAAAGTAATGGGAAAGTGCTCTAAGCGAGAGTGTCCAGCCAACATATCAACCTCTGAAATCATTAAAATAATATTTTACTATGACGCTTGCGGCTGCTCAAAGGTTTGCATTTCATTGAGAACCGAGTGCGAAGTGGGCAAGTCGGACTTGCCCACCCTTGCCCACCCATCAAACCGATACATTCATGGGCATTTGTCCTCAATGCTTTTCGGGCTCTTCGTCTTCCCAACCTGTAATCATGGTCTTAATATGCGCCAAGGGTGTGTGTCCCGTGGTGGTCAAATACACATGCACGATGACGAATATCAGCATCATAAACGCACCCGCTGTGTGCGCCCAAGCCACCCATTGCAATGACATAATGGCTTTCAGACTGGGCGACCAGTACGCATAAAATAGGTAAAACAGGCCTGAAATCCAAATTACAGGCGAGACAATTTGCAACAAGCCCAAATACGCCAAACCTTGCAATGGATTGTGCTTGGCCTCCGCAGTTTTGTGGTACGGATTAGGCTCACCGCGAAACATGCCAATCGCATAGTAACGCACCATCACCATGCTGGCTTTGACGCGGGGTAAATATTGCCGCCATTCGCCCGTGGTGAATTGCCAAAAAATCGTGATGAACCACAGCAACAACAATGCCCACGCAGATAAGGTATGCAAATTCACCGCCTTACCAAAGCCGAATAAGGTGTAAGTACCATGAATTTCAAATCCCGTGATCAGCATGAATATCACCAAAAATGCCTGCGACCAATGCCAAAAACGCTCATATTTTTTATACAGATAAATACGCCCCTTGTGGTCTTGATGACCGCGTTCTAATTTATGTTCCGACATGGTGTTCTCCTTAGTCGCTGGATTTTTGATGGGTTTTACGTGTCATCACGCGACCAATGGTGTGGACGATGACAAAGGCAATCGCACCGACAACGCCCAACCAACCGAGGATGTCCAACCACTTGAGGTGGTCTTGACTGCGTCCTGGCATATACACGCCGTAGGTAATACTGGCCAAACGCCCACGTACTTCAGGATTATCGCCATGGTTGGCTGCATCTGATTTGCCATTGGCATTGCTGTGGCATTGCACGCAAGATACGGCTTTGTCTTTTGGCGCAACCATGTGGGTAATTGGCCAGAGCATTTCCGTATTCACAAAACCATATTTGCCACTATAAGGTTTGCCCGTGGCTTGTGCACCCGTGGTCAAGGCTTTTTGCCAATCAAAGTTGTACCAGAGAGCTGTATCGTCTGGAATCGCGGTGTGTGGAACCAATAAAGTGTTGTACTCAAGGTCATAAGGTTGTTTGCCTTTAAAGCGCTTGATTGGCCAAATACGCGACTTGCCATCATTGGGGTCGCCGTAATAGGTGTTAATTGCGACTGTTTTGGACGGGTCGATTTTGTCGTCTTGAGTCAACCATGTGGTCTCGCCGTTGAACCACAGGTATTCGGGCGTGACGTTTTCACCATACACAAACGAGCCTTTACGTCCGTCATAGACCACATGTCCATGCGCGTCTTTGCGTGTAACTGGTTTGCCATAACCCGTGTTTTCACCTGCTTTAGACCAGTCCCATTGCATTTTTGTAGCGATTCCACCGCGCGCAAACGCAGGAATATGACAGGATTGGCATGCCAATTTATCCGTATGCGCGTTGAGTAAATTGACACGCAATAAACTCTGCTTGTGTGGCTTGTCACCGTGGCACGATTGACACGTCGCAGGATTGCGACTCCCCATCGCTGCACCACGAATCATCGCGCCGTGCGGGTCGGAGGCGGTCATACTGATGCGTGAGCCTGCGATTTTATGCCCCTCGGATTTATGACAGGTCGCGCAGGTAAATCCCTGACCACCCGCTTCTTTACTCGCCATGTGCACGTCCAAATCTTTGGGTGCCTTGTCAAGTGACGAATCCAAATCACCGTGCTTCACCCCATCGCCACCGCCACCTGCATAATGACAACTACCACAAGTTTTGGTGCTGGTTTTACCTATGGTTTGCGCGACTTTGGCCAAATCAACGGGCTCAAGAAATTTCCCTGAACCAACGGGTGACTCTTCACGTTCCATGCGCGGATAACCCGCATTACCCAAAGGTTTGACATAACCGCCTTTGTTGTGGCACACCAAACAATCCACTTTTTCCTGCGCTTTAAAGTCGAAATGATCGTCTTTCCAACCATAACCGACGTGACAACCGTTACAAAACGCTTGATTGGATTTGTCACCAATACAAAAGCCGTTGAGCATGGTTTTTTTACCAATGGTTTTGCCGTCCTTAGGGTTTTTATACTCCCACGTCCAATGGCGAGTATCCATCACCTGCTTGGCTGCCTCGGTGTGACAAGTCAAACAAGCCTTGGTTACTTCTTCTGCAGATTTAAAAGGCCCTTGCAATTGTTTGAACTTGCTGTGATCGGTGGTGCTGTTTTTGTTGGGCTCTGCCATTGCCACTGTCAATGGCAAGACAAGCAACATCAACACCAAAGACCAATGCCTCTTTACTCGCCATAAGCGAGATGGTTTTAGAGCGGTGTTGTTATCATTCATCTTGGTTCCCCTATTACCCTAATTTGAGCCGTCTGCGCGCCCTTTGGCAAGTTTAAAAAACGGTATTTTCAGTACTGTGTGAAAAACTTGTGCATTCTAACAAAAAGTAAATACAAAGTCAGTATAAGAATATATTGAACCGTTATCAAGGTATGAATCAATCACTTTTTTTAAAGCGTGCTGATGTTTTGCTTATGAATTGGGCTGACTAAAAAACAAGGGGGAACCGAAACTTGGATTTTTTGCGCGCACAAAGCGCAAAGCCCCGTCAATATGTATCGACAGGGCTGTTGTTTTGGGGGTGTGGCGGATGTTAATCGACTGACAGTGCTTGCTCAATGTCCGCAATGATGTCATCGACATGCTCAATGCCCACCGACAAACG
>JAGNWC010000122.1 GCA_017986195.1 Hydromonas sp. | reverse complement strand
CGTGTTTTTTGTGATTAAAAATACGCCGAATGTTTGATAAACCACTGTGATGAAATTCGCTGTGTCACGCACAATCGGGTTCATGATGGGAAGGTCAAACAGGGGAAACCAGTCCGGAGACCGGCTTATAAACAAGTGCGTCATTGAATCCTCAATGGCTCAATACCTATAAACCCTATGCCTTGCGGGTTGCTCGGCGAAGGAAATCTATGTTAAAAAAAATCCCTCATTCAGGGCTTTCGGCGCGTGTGCACGCGACCTCTGCCCCTGCACGTACCCCCATTTCATTATTCATTATTGGCGTGCTGTCTGCATATGGCGCGCAAGTTTGGGCTCAAGAAAATGCTGCACCCGATGCGGTCGTGTCGGCTGCGCGTACCACTCAAGCAGTCACCGATGCCTTGCCTTCAACCACTGTCATTACCCGTGCGGACATTGAGTCGGCTACGGTGAGCGATGTCGTAAGTTTGTTGCGTCAACAGGTCGGGGTCAATATTCGTCAGGCGGGTGCGCGTGGTGCGCAAACAGGTATTTCGATACGTGGCGGCGAGCCCAAACACACTTTGGTTTTGATTGATGGTGTAGCGTTGAATAATTTATCTGCGGGCACAGCCTCGTTGGAGCAAATTCCACTCGCTTTGATTGAGCGCATTGAAATCGTACGTGGCAATGTCTCGGCACTGTATGGCTCGCAAGCCACGGGTGGCTTGGTGCAAATTTTCACGCGTAATGTGCGTAATGGTCATCAGCTTGACATGCGTGCTGCGGTTGGCGACAAGGGGCAACGACAAACCAGTGCGCAACTGTTCACTGGCAACGATACAGTACAAATTACAGCGGGCGTAGCGCATGATCGGGTCAATGCTATTTCAGCTCAGAATGATTCACGGGCTAACCCAGACAAAGACCCGTATAAAAACACCAGTGGTAACCTGCAAATTCGCGTTACGCCGAGCGACAAACACGAATTCGGTGTGCGTTTTTATGAGGCGACAGGCAAGAGTGATTTTGATGTGGCCGACGTATGGTCGCCGATTGAGGTGAGCAATCGACATTATTTGGACACACGCAATCAGCAGTTGTCCTTGTATTCAAACAACCAATGGACGAAACAATGGAGCTCGCGCGTGCAACTCTCGCGCCTGGTCGATGAGTTAGATAATCACAAAATCGATTCGACGGGCGCATCGTTGGGCACGCAAAGATTTCGCACCACCCATCGTGAACTGTCGTGGCAAAATCAGTTGAACACCGATTATGGCACAGGTATCGCGGGGCTCTCCTATAACGATGGTGTTTTGGACAGCAGCACCCAATACAGCCGCGCCAAACGCATCACTCGCAGCGCGTGGTTGGGTTATGTATTGGACAAAAATCGTCAGCATGTGCAATTGAACGTGCGCCATGATCGCTTGTCGGATTTGGGCGGATTCACCACGGGAGCCATTAACTACGGCTTTGACATCACACCTGAATGGCGGGTGTTTGCAGGCTATAGCAATGGCTTCACCGCGCCGAGTTTTAACGATATGTTTGCGCCAAGTGCGTGGGGCAGTAATCCAAACCTCAAACCCGAGAAGGCCAATTACGCGCAGGCGGGGGTGCAATATGTGCGCGAGCATTGGGGTGCGCGTATGACGTATTTTGACTCACGCTATCGCGACAAAATCGTCTATGCTTATCCGCAAGGTATGAGCAATATTGACCGTGCACGGGCGATTGGTTTAGAGAATCATCTGTGGTTGAATATCAATGGTTGGCGTGTGGATGCAGGACTGACGTGGCAAGATGTGCGCGACCGCGCCACTGATGCGCGACTGGTGCGCCAACCGCGCCTGCTGGCAAACTTGGGCGTGGGTAAAACTTTGGGTGCATGGCAAGCGCAAGTTGATTGGCAAGCGCAGAGCGATATGAGCGACTCGCCCTATGCGGTACGCGACCATGTGGCAGGCTTTGGTGTGCTCAACACCTCGGTGTTTTACCAAGCACGCAAAGATTTGAAACTCGGTTTGACCGTGGGCAATCTGTTTAACCGTAATTATGAGCCGTTGGCTGGCTACAACGCGATGCCGCGCAACTTTTTATTCTCAGTTAACTACAAACCGAGTTGGTGATGTTGTGGTCGCTTTGGTTGTCTTGGTTGCGTCGATTTTCTACACATAACCCAATAAACAACCAAGCAGCCAATCAATAAACGAATGCTGTCATTGCGAGCAGATTGATCGAGAAGCAATCTATGGGTATTGAACGATTTGCCGTTGTATGGATTGCTTCGCGGGTAAAGCGTCGCTCGCAATGACCATTGTTTTTAGTAGGTTTTTAGCGAAATATTAATGAACACACAAACACAGACAACAGTGCAAGCCCGACCCAAAGTGATGCTTTGGGTCTCGGTGTTGCTTGCGCTGGTGGTTGTGTGTTTGGCATTGAGTATCGGTGGCGCGTATCGCTCGTCCGAGATTTTCTGGCAACTGCGCTTGCCTCGGGTGCTGGCGGCGTTCGGTGTCGGTGGTTTGTTGGCGTTGGCGGGTTTGTTGTTGCAGGCTTTGTTGCGCAATCCGCTGGCAGAACCCTATATGCTCGGTGCCGCCAGTGGCGCGTCATTCGCTTTACTCATCGGCACGGTCATGGGTTGGGCGTGGTGGGCGTTACAGGGTTTGGCGTTCGTCGGTGCAGTGGCGGTGTTGACGTTGATGTGGTGGTTATTGCGGCGGTTCACACGTTTGGAGAGTGATATTTCGATTGTGTTGCTGTTGGGGATTTTGCTCTCGGCTTTGCTTAATGCGGGTGTGAATGTCTTGCTCTTGCTCATGCCTGAGCGCGCTTTGCGCGGTGCGCTGTTTTGGATGATGGGCGATTTGGCGGGTTCGGGTCAATATTACCTTGCGTGGTGCGGGGTGTGGCTGTGTTTGATTTTGGCTTTGCCATTGGCATCAAAAATATCTGCGTTGATGCGCGGCGCACTGATGGCGCACGCAGTCGGTATTTCGGTGCAAAAAGCCCGTGTGCAATTGCTGCTGCTCGCAGGCTTGGCGACTGCGATTGCGGTCTCTGAAGCGGGCGCGGTCGGGTTTGTCGGTTTGGTCGTGCCGCATTTTGTTAAACTATTCAGTGCGCGGCGTGGCATCGGGATGCGCGGCGTGATGTTGCTGTGTGTGCTCTGGGGCGGTGTATTGTTGGTGCTCGCCGATGGTTTGGCGCGCACATTAATTGCGCCGATGCAGTTGCCCGTTGGTGTGTTGACGATTGCGCTCGGCGCGCCGTTTTTGGCGTGGCAATTGCTCATACGCATGCGCGCCAATCCTGCGGGCGGTGCGCTATGAATAGGCTCTTGCAGTGTCAACAATTATCGATTCGCGTTGGACAAAAACAGTTAATTGAACCGTTTGATTGGCAGGTCAATTCGGGTGAGCGTTGGGCGGTGTTGGGGCAAAATGGTGTGGGTAAAACGGCATTGCTCCACGCGCTTTTGGGTGTGGATGCGCGCTGTCATGCAAGCGTGTTGTTGGGTGGTGTGTCTTTATCAGAATTAAGTGTGCAAGAGCAAGCGCAACAGCGGGTTTGGATTCCACAGCGTTACGACGAGCCATTTACAATCACAGTGGCACAGGCGGTGCGCAGTGTCGCGCCGACAGTGTCATTGGATGCGCTGCTCAATCAATTGGATGTGTTCGGTCTGCGCGAGCACGCACAAGCATGGGTGCATCAACTCTCAGGTGGTGAACGTCAGCGTTTGACTTGGGCAATGGCGGCAGTGCGTGTCACGGATGTGACGCGGTTGTGGTTGCTCGATGAGCCATTTTCGGCGCAGGACATTGCGTGGCAACGGCGGTTGTTGCAGTATCTGCGTGAACTAAATCGCGCAGTCGTTGCCACTGTGCATGATTTGAATCAAGTGCGTGCATTTGCCACGCATGTGTTGCTACTTGCAAATGGCGCGGTGTTGGCGCAGGGTGCAGCACGCGATGTGATGCGCTCGGAATTGTTGAGTCGGGCGTTTGGGGTGGATTTGCAGGTGGATGACACGGGTTGGGTGTCCGTCTGAGTTGGGTCATCGTGTATTAAAACCTCAGAAAAAGACAGTGATTTGATTGCGCGATGGTACTATACT
>JAGNWC010000121.1:1581-4113 GCA_017986195.1 Hydromonas sp. | reverse complement strand
AATCCGTTGGGTGCACGCCCCACTGCGACCAGCACCATGTCGTAGCGTTGCGGTTCGGTGGGTGCGGTGGATTGGTCGTTGGCTTTTTCAAAAGTGACGTAGATGCCGTCCTCACGCGCCTCAACCGCAACGGTTTTGGTGTTGGTATAGATGTTGTCAAAGCGGTGGGTGTTGTGTTTTTGCCAAACTTTAACGAGGTCGCGATCCGCGCCTTGCATCAATCCGTCCATCATTTCGACCACATCCAAGCGTGCGCCGAGTGATGAGTACACCGTGCCCATTTCTAAACCAATGATGCCACCGCCGAGGATGAGCATTTTTGAGGGTAATTTGCCTTGGATTTGACGCAATTCGAGCGCACCAGTGCTGTCCACAATACGCGGGTCTTCGGGTATGAATGGTAGTTTGACAACACGCGAGCCTGCGGCAATGATGGCTTGTTTGAAGCGGATGGTTTTCGAGGTTTGTTTGCCCTCGCCATCGGTTGTGGTCACTTGCAAATGATGTGGGTCGATGAATTGCCCCACGCCTTGTACCACGTTGACCTTGCGCATTTTCGCCATGCCAGCGAGGCCAGTGGTGAGTTTGCTGACCACAGAGTCTTTGTAGTCGCGCAGTTTGTCGATGTCAATTTGTGGTTCAGCAAAACTAATGCCGTGCGCGGATAGATGACGCGCTTCATCCATCACCGCGACCGAATGCAGCAGGGCTTTTGAAGGAATGCAGCCCACGTTTAAACACACCCCGCCAAGCGTGGCGTAACGCTCCACCAACACCACATCCATGCCCAAATCTGCCGCACGAAATGCCGCCGAGTAGCCGCCTGGTCCTGCACCGAGCACCAACATCTCGCAGGACAGATCGTGTGGGATGTCGGCCAATGCTTCGGTAACAGGTGCGGTGGGCGTGGTGGGTTGCGCTGCTGGCGTGGGTGTTTGGGTTTCGGGTACAGAGGTGGTAGCTGTGGCAGTGGTGATTGCGGGTGCAGATACCGATGCAGGTGCAGCCTCTGTTGTGTTGGCTTCCAATACAACCACCACCGAACCTTCAGAAATTTTATCGCCGACTTTGACTTTGATTTCTTTGATGATGCCCGCGTGTGAGGAGGGCACGTCCAAAGTGGCTTTGTCCGACTCGAGCGTGAGCAAGGAGTCCTCCACCGCGACCGTGTCGCCGACTTTGACGAAAATTTCAATCACGGGAATGTTTTTATAGTCGCCGATGTCGGGGACTTGGATGTTGATGAGGTTGCTCATATTTGCTTCCTTGTTACTTGGGATTTTGTGGGGTGGGCTACCAAATGTACTGCATTTGGTAGCCCACCCTACAACACGACATCATTGCGAGCCAGTCTTATCGGCGAAGCAATCTATCGGTTCGTGCATTTTTTGGTGTTGTCTGGATTGCTTCGCGGTGAATCTGCTCGCAATGACGGCGAATGAGTTAAACAATCACCAGACGAAAATCAACCGATTTAATCCGTCAAACGACTCGGTTGGCAACCTGTGCTTTTACATTCGCGCAGACGGTCTTGTAAAAAATTGGTTTGCTCGACGGTTTTTCTCAAACGGCAATTGACAAACAGCACGATTTCATCGTCGCGCTCTTCGATGCATTGGCTATCGCGCCCGCGCATCCATTCGAGTTGCACGGATTTGAGGGTTTTCTTGCTCGCGCTTGGTAAGGCTTTCATCAACTCGCCATAGGCTTTGTTGAGGTCTTTATCGGCCTGTATGTACAATTTGTCTTTGCAGTAAAACTCGTCAAAGGTGTTGCGCGCAGTGTCGCAGTTGTCTGCCAATGCGGCAACACTGGCAAGGCTCAAACCCGCCGCGCAGAATAATTTGCATAGTGTATTCATAGTAAAACCCTCCGATAGTCGTTGAGTACATTTGCCAAGTAGGCATTGAACCGCGCCGCCGCTGCACCATCAATCACGCGATGGTCATACGACAGCGACAGCGGGCACATCAGGCGTGGCACGAATTCTGTGCCATTCCAAACAGGCTGCATGGATGAGCGCGAGACACCGAGAATCGCCACTTCGGGCGCGTTGATAATCGGCGTGAAAGTGGTGCCACCGATGCCACCCAATGATGAAATCGAAAAACAGCCACCTTGCATGTCGGTCGGTTTGAGTTTACCTTCGCGCGCATTTTTTGCCAACTCGGTCATCTCGACCGCAATCTCGGTCACTGATTTTTTGTCCGCGTCTTTAATCACGGGCACGACCAAACCATTTGGTGTGTCAGCGGCAAAGCCGATGTTGAAGTATTTTTTATAGACCAAATTGTCGCCATCGAGTGAGGCGTTGAACTCGGGGAATTTTTTCAGGCCTTGGACGCAGGCTTTGATGAGGAACGCAAGCAGGGTGAATTTGATGTCTTGCTTTTCATGTTCTTTATTCAAAGTCACGCGGAAGGCTTCGAGCTCGGTGATGTCGGCGACTTCGTTGTTGGTCACGTGCGGTATCATCACCCAGTTGCGCGATAGGTTTTGTCCTGAGATTTTCTTGATGCGCGAGAGCGGTTG
>JAGNWC010000121.1:0-1481 GCA_017986195.1 Hydromonas sp. | reverse complement strand
GCGGAGACCGTCACCCAGTAGCGATTGACTTCAAAGAAGTGGCGCAGTTGCTCGCGTGTGTCCGAGCGTCCAAAACCATCCGTCCCCAAAACCGTGTAACGCGCAGGCACAAACGCACGAATTTGTTCAGCCACTGCACGCATGTAGTCGGTCGCGGCAATCACGGGCGCGTCCGAATCCATCAACAAAGCTTCCACGTGCGAGAGTTTGCGTGGCTCAGTTGGCTTGAGTAAATTCTCACGCTCAATTGCATAGCCTTCACGCGCCAATTCGGTGAAACTCGGTGCGGAGTAAATGTCAGACTCAACCCCCCAATCGTCTTTGAGCAATTGCGCCGCATGAATGACTTCGTTCAAAATCGTCCCCGCACCGAGCAGACGTACTTTTTTCGGTGCGTTCGCTGCACCGCGTTTGAACACATACATACCCTTGATAATGTCGGCCGCAACCGACGCGCCTTCAGGCATCGCAGGATGAGCGTAATTCTCGTTCATCAGTGTGATGTAGTAGTACACGTCTTCTTGTTCGCGGTACATGCGGCGCATGCCATCCTGCATGATGACCGCCAATTCGTATGAAAAAGTCGGGTCGTATGAAATGCAGTTGGGCACAGTCGATGAGAGCAATAAACTGTGACCGTCTTCGTGCTGTAAACCTTCGCCATTGAGTGTCGTGCGTCCCGCCGTACCGCCGAGGATGAAGCCGCGCGCGCGCATATCGCCCGCCGCCCAGCACAAATCACCAACGCGTTGGAAACCAAACATGGAGTAGAGGATGAAAAACGGAATCATCGTCACATTGTGGGTCGAGTACGAAGTCGCCGCAGCAATCCAATCGCTCATTGCACCGGCTTCGTTGATGCCTTCTTCGAGCACTTGACCCGTGGTCGATTCTTTGTAGAACATCAGTTGTTCGTGGTCTTGCGGTAAATATTGTTGTCCCTCTTGACTCCAAATGCCGAGTTGGCGGAACAGACCTTCCATGCCAAAGGTACGCGATTCGTCTGGGACAATCGGCACGATGCGATCCTTGAGATTTTTATCGCGCAATAACGTACTGAGAAAACGCACAAATGCCATGGTGGTGGAAATTTCACGACCGTCTTCGGTGGCTTGTAGGAATGAGTCGAAAGTTGAGAGTTCGGGTATCAATAAGGACTCATCGGCTTTTTGACGACGTTGTGGTAAATAGCCACCGAGGTTCATGCGCGCGTTGCGCATGTATTCGAGTTCGGGCGAGCCTTCAGCGAATTTCACGAACGGCAATTTTTCTAAATCATCATCCGACACAGGGATTTCAAAGCGGTTGCGGAAATTGCGCACATCCTCGATGTGCATTTTTTTCTGTTGGTGGGTTGAGTTTTGTGCTTCGCCTGAGCCGCCCATGCCGTAACCTTTGATGGTGTGGGCAAGAATGACAGTTGGGCGATTGGTCGCTTCGTGTGCGGCTTTATAGGCAGCGTAAATTTTCGATGGGTCGTG
>JAGNWC010000026.1 GCA_017986195.1 Hydromonas sp. | reverse complement strand
CGAACATTGATTGGTTGTTGCCCAATGTTGCTGGCGCGTACGTATTTGACAATGGTCCTTTACCGTACTGGATTGGCGGGATTTTCATTAAAATTTTCGGTGGCTTTTTAGGTGCTTTCAGTGCCGCTCAGTTGGCGATTTTTTGTCAAGATGCTTTATCGATGGTGCTTTTGTGGCAAGCCGTATTTCGTTTGGGTGTTTTGCCCGATTTACAGCCCCAACGTCTGGCATTTGGTGGTGAACCTGCACCACACGATTATGGACATATGCTCGCGGACTCGGCTGTTCTGCTGTTTATCGCAACTTTGGGCATCGCGGCACACACACACGACACCAGTAACGGCGCGACCCAACTCATGGTGTGCATGTTGTGGTTGTTCGGCGCAACTCGAGCATTGGGGGCATCCAACTCAGCGCGTTGGTTTTGGGGTTTGGGGCTCGCAGGCATTGGCTTGAGTGTGCCTTTTGCTTTGTATATTGGATTCGTGCTCATCACCTTGGCGGTGTTATTTTTCACCCATTGGCGTGAACAAAGCCTGCACAACATGCCCTTGGTGTTGTTGCTCGGCGCAGGCTTACCTTTGACGTGGGTAACTAACATGAGTCAGTATGGCGAGTTCTACGCCAATTGGCTGAGCATCCAACATTTCGCCCCCATTTCAAAAGCAAATGTCGGGTTTTTTCTACGCAATATTTTTGTATTTACTTGGCCTTTATGGCCTTTAGCAATCGTCTGTATATGGCGTTGGCGGGCGCAATGGAGCAACCCGATGATGCTCTTGGGCATTTTATTAATACTCATGCCCACCCTGCATTTGGCACTCACAGGGCAAAGATTTGTCACCACCTTATTGATTTTTACCCCAGGTTTATTGATACTGGCTCCTTTTGGACTGGCAACCCTCAATCGCGGTCGCGCCAATATCATTGACTGGTTTTCACTGATTACATTTTCATTGCTCGCTGCTGCCATTTGGATGCTGTGGGAGGCGGCATGGTTGGGTTATCCCACGTTTGCGAAAAACATCATCGATAAATTCGCACCGAACTTCACCCCCACCTTTAAGTGGCTGCCTTTCTTGTTTGCATCCATCGTGAGTTTTGCTTGGGCCTTCTTATTACACTGGCGGATTCGTTTTGAGCCACGTGCAATATGGAAATCAGTCATGTTGTCGTCTGGTGGTTTGGTCATGGTCTGGGTACTGTTGGCAACCCTTGCCATGCCGTTTGTCGATCATACGCGCAGTTATGAAAAAGTCGGTAAAAGTCTGGCGAGCAAATTACCCACGCAAACCACCTGCGTTCGCGCATACAAACTTCCCAATGAAGCACGCGCAGCAATGTATTACTACGCGAATGTGCCCTTCATCCCCAATCAATCTGCATTCACGCATGTGCAGTGCCCTTATATCCTAACCACCAATCAGGCGCTCAATTTACCAAAAATACCCGATGCAAACATTAAAATCACCTTCATGGAGCGCACGTGGCGTGTGGCTTGGAGCGGTGAACGAGTCAGCGAACGCAAAAAATCTTTGATACTATTGCGCATTGATTGAACCATTTAGATTAAACCATTTATTACCTTACCTTTTCGAGTCATTCATGCCATCTATTTTAAGTAAAATTATATTTTTCTCCCGCTGGGTGCAACTGCCGATGTATTTGGGTTTGGTGATTGCCCAAGTGGTGTATGTGTATAAGTTCATCAAATCCCTTTTGCACTTGGTGATAGGAACGACTACAGGTGCGTTGGATGAAACAGACATCATGCTCATCGTCTTGGGTTTGGTTGATATTGTCATGATAGCGAATTTATTGATTATGATTATCATCGGTGGCTACGATACTTTTGTCTCGCGCATCAATGTCAAAGGTCACCCAGACCAACCCGAGTGGTTAAATCATGTCAACGCAGGTGTTTTAAAAGTCAAATTGGCAATGGCGATTATCAGCATTTCATCGATACACCTATTGGCATCTTTTATGGACATGAGCAAAGTCAGTGATAGGGACTTGATTGCTCAGGCCAGCATTCACATCGTGTTTTTACTGTCAGCATTGATTATGGCGTGGGTCGATAAAATCGGCACGCATAACAACGAACACCATTGATACCAAATTTCAACCCAACGGAGCGTACCCATGACAACGATTTTAAAAGAAGACTTCATCAGCTCAATCGCCGATGCTTTTCAGTATATTTCCTACTACCACCCCGAAGACTACATTCGCGCGCTCGGCAAAGCCTATGAACGCGAAGCCTCGCCTGCCGCCAAAGATGCCATCGCGCAGATTTTGACCAACAGCCGCATGAGCGCGCAAGGACATCGCCCGATTTGCCAAGACACAGGTATTGGTGTGGTATTTCTAAAAATCGGTATGGGGGTGAAATGGGACACCGATCTCACCATCCAAGAAATGGTCAACCAAGGTGTGGCGCGTGCCTACACCAACCCTGACAACTTATTGCGTGCGTCCGTGCTGGCTGACCCAGCAGGCAAACGCACCAACACCAAGGACAACACCCCTGCCGTGGTGCACATCGAAATGGTCGCGGGTGATGGCGTGGAAGTCATCGTCGCAGCCAAAGGTGGTGGCTCAGAAAACAAATCAAAAATGGTCATGCTCAACCCGTCCGACTCAATTGTTGACTGGGTACTCAAAACCGTTCCGACCATGGGTGCGGGCTGGTGTCCCCCTGGAATTCTCGGTATCGGTATTGGCGGTACACCCGAAAAAGCCATGTTATTGGCCAAAGAAGCCATCATGGCTCCCGTGGACATGCACGAATTATTGGCGCGCGGCCCATCCAATCGCATTGAAGAATTGCGTATTGAACTGTACGAAAAAGTCAACGCACTGGGCATCGGTGCGCAAGGCTTGGGCGGTTTGACCACCGTGTTGGACGTAAAAATCATGGACTACCCAACCCACGCGGCGTCATTGCCTGTCGGCATGGTACCGAACTGCGCGGCGACGCGCCACGTACATTTCCACCTATATGGCGATGGCCCTGCGATTTTAACCCCACCGTCGATGGACGCATGGCCTGAAGTCAGTTGGACCCCCGATACCGAAAAAAGCCAACGCGTGGATTTAAACACCCTCACCCCTGAGCAAGTTGCCGCATGGCAACCAGGGCAAACCCTGTTGCTCAACGGCAAAATGCTCACGGGACGCGACGCGGCACACAAACGCATCGCCGACATGCTCGCCAAAGGTGAGAAACTCCCTGTCGATTTTACCAACCGCGCAATTTACTACGTCGGACCGGTGGATCCCGTGCGCGATGAAGTAGTTGGCCCAGCAGGCCCCACCACCGCCACGCGCATGGACAAATTCACCGAAATGATGCTCGCACAAACAGGTTTAATCACCATGATCGGCAAATCCGAACGCGGTCCCGTGGCAATTGAAGCGATTAAAAAACACAAAGCCGCGTACTTAATGGCGGTCGGCGGCGCAGCCTACCTCGTGTCCAAAGCCATCAAAGCCGCCAAAGTATTGGCGTTTGAAGACCTTGGTATGGAAGCGATTTATGAATTTGACGTGGTCGACATGCCAGTGACCGTGGCAGTGGATTCAAACGGCGTATCGGTGCACGAAACAGGGCCGCAAGAGTGGAAAGTCAAAATTGCGGATATGAAAAAAGCGTAAACGCGTATCGCATAAAAAATAAAAAGGGCAAAATTTTTGCCCTTTTTATTTATCTGTTTGCAGTCCATCAAACCTCAAACCAATCAAAGCCTTCGTCCTGACATGCCACGCAAAACGGTATCTTGTGCGGCGTGAGCAATTCATCCAGCATCTGCGTCACCAGCGCGACATCATTGGTCTCTCGGCTCAAATGCGCCGCATGCACCGAGCCCAATTCTGAATGTATGAGTTGCGCCAACAAGCGGTGCGCATCGTGGTTATCCAAATGCCCGTGCGCGCCAACAATCCGTTGCTTCAATGTCGGCGGGTATTTATTCGAGGCAGACATTTTTTGCGCATCGTAGTTGTACTCGAGTACCAATGCGTGACAACCTTGCAAAACACGTACCATCAAAGGCGAAACATGCCCCGCATCGGTGAGGATGCCCAAGCGTTTATGGGCCACATCCGCATCCTTTAATTCAAATACAAATTGCAATGGCTCACGCGCATCGTGCGGTACGGTGTAGGGATGGATGTGGATGAGTCCAATTTGTAAGGCTTGGTTATGCGTACAAAATTGCACGTCTAAATTCGCGCACGAGCGCGTATTGTGATTGAGCACACTGTTGTACGTGCCACGCGACATATACAAGGGCGTGCCAAATTTGCGCACAAAGCGTGCCGCGCCGCCAATGTGGTCTTCGTGTTCGTGGGTGATGATGAGCGCGTCAATATCCTGCCCCGTCAATCCCAGCCGAGCCAAGCGTTTCTCTGTATCACGCACGCTAAAGCCACAGTCCAATAAAAGACGCGTTGTCCAATCGGAACAACGCGCTTCTATAACGGTGGCATTGCCTGAACTGCCGCTACCCAAACTGGCGTAGCGAAAAGCAACTGCATCCATATTATTTCAAATTACTTTGCAAGGTTTTGAGCACCTTGCTTAAGCCTTCATCGGTGTAAGGTTTGCCTGATTTATCGGCAAAATTAACTTTGACTTGGTTGGCCGATACTTGGGTAAAGCGCACTTGATAGGTCTCGTTGAGTTTACCAAAAGATTTTTTAAATAAACCACGGTCATCTGGATTTGGGGTCACGTAATACACGCGTTGACCAATGTCTCGATCAATCACAGACAATCCCGCACGGTCCAAAACCTGTCCGACACGACGCCATGTATTTTCCATGGTGTCATTGACAACTAAATCCTGACCTTGAATACTGGTACCTTTGAGCACATTGGTAGAGCCTTGTAATGCCGCTTTGGCCGTTGCCTCATCTGTACCCAATGCAATCATCAGACGGCGTAGCAATTCGACTTCCAACTCAGGGTCGGCTGGGCGGGCTTGCCAGACAGTAGATTCTTTACTGGTAGACGTATAAACCTCCTCCATACCACGATGGCTGATGTAAATTTCCACGCCGCCATTGACTTTTTCGACGCGCGTGCGATACATGTCGCGCAAACCTGAGTCATACACAGAATCCAAGGCTCGACCAATCAACTTACGCAAGCCCGTTTGTGGCAAATTAGCGCGATTTTCTGCCCAATCGGTTTCCATAATGCCCAATTTAGGTTGATTGGTACGCAGCGTAAAACCATTGTCTTCCCAAAAGGTTTGTACAGTCGGCCAAACTTTCTCGGCTGGACGCTTGACCACCAACCAGCGTGTATCGCCAGCGCGTTCAATGTGCATGTCCTGAGCCTCCAATGCAACGGGAGTGGCGTTGGTAGATGTGCCTGCATTTTGTGCAACGGCCTTCGCACTGACCACACTACTCAAGTCAAAATGGCTATTTTTTTCGTAACCCGACATACCTGGCGGCACCTCCAATGGCGAGCCTTTAACATTGCTGCGATAGTCAATTTTACTGTCTGCCGCTGTCAAACACGCCGTCAATGAGACACTCATCGCGGTCATCAAAGATAGGTTCAATAGCGTTTTTCCGAATGTATTCATCGTTATATTTTTCCTAAAACAGGTTGTGTCAGATTAAAAAATTTAGATTACTTTAAACCAAAAACTTAGACTAATTGTGCAGATTGCAGAGCCGATTGAATCACCACTTGATTGGCTTCGGTCAGTACGGTCAAAGGTGAACGGATGCCCAAGCCAATTTTACCCATCTTAGCCAACGCCCATTTCACAGGGATTGGATTGGCCTCGATAAAGAGTAATTTGTTTAAATCACACAATACCGCATTCAAGCGATGCACTGTGGGCAAATCACCATTGAGTGCCGCCACGCACAAATCATGCATCATTTTGGGCGCAATATTTGCCGTGACAGAAATATTACCTTTCGCTCCCATAAGAATAAGTGCGGCGGCCGATGAATCATCGCCACTGTACACTGCAAAATCCGCAGGTACTTTTTGGATGAGCGCGATGCCACGCCCCACATCACCTGTCGCGTCTTTTACGCCAACGATGTTGTCCACCTCCGCCAAACGCACGATGGTTTCATTCGCCAAATCAGCAACGGTTCGACCAGGCACATTGTATAAAATCACTGGACATTCCGCCGCTTCAGCGATGGCTTTAAAGTGATTGTACAAACCGTCTTGGGTTGGTTTATTATAGTAAGGCACGACCTGCAAAGTACCATCGGCACCGACAGAATGCGCGTATTTGGTCAATTCAATCGCTTCACGCGTTGAGTTACCACCCGCACCCGCGATGATTGGAATGCGACCTGCTGAATGTTCAACCGCCACTTTAATTAACTCGCAGTGCTCATCAACCGATACCGTTGGCGATTCGCCACTCGTACCTACCGCAACAATCGCATCGGTTCCTTGCTCAATATGCCAATCAATCAAGGCACGATAGGCATTAAAATCCACACCACCATCATCCAACATTGGGGTGACCAAAGCCACCAAACTTCCTGTGATCATTTTCTTGACCTTAAACTTTAAATAACAAGCGGCTATTTTAACCGCAATGCTGTCACAATACCATTGAATTACACCGCTTTTTTCGCAGTATTTTTGCAAAACCCCACTCATTGGAAAATAATTTTAAAAAAACACTTGCCAAGTCTGCAAATTGTTTGCTATAGTTTCATTTCTTAGCGGCCGTAGCTCAGCTGGATAGAGTACTTGGCTACGAACCAAGGGGTCGTGGGTTCGATTCCTGCCGGCCGCACCATTATTTTGATTACTTTGCAATTCGTATTGCAAAGCGTTTAACTGAAAAAAAGAGTCATTATGCCTTTAATTCGTGTAAAAGAGAACGAACCATTTGAAGTGGCGATGCGTCGTTTTAAACGCGCCATCGAAAAAACGGGTCTGTTGACCGATTTGCGTGCGCGTGAGTTCTACGAAAAACCAACAACTGAGCGCAAGCGCAAACACGCAGCTGCCTGTAAACGTCAGCACAAACGTCTGCGCAGCCAAATGTTACCTAAAAAAATGTATTGATTTTTGATCTGTTGACCTGATTTAGCGTCGGGCGCATCAAAGCCAAACATAAACAGACCCGCTCGATTTGAGCGGGTTTTGTGTTTGTTTGCGCTATAATTCACCACCCCCTTTCAGGAGTTTTTATGAGTTTAAAAGACGCTTTACAAGCGGACATCATCACGGCAATGAAAGCACGTGAAACCAATAAATTGGCCACCCTGCGTTTATTGTCAGCAGCGATTAAGCAGCGCGAGGTCGATGCCCAAACAGTTTTGGATGATACGGCGGTGATTGCCGTGATTGAAAAAGCCTGTAAACAACGCCGCGAATCGATTGCTCAATACAGCACCGCCAATCGCCAGGACTTGGTCGATGTGGAGCAGTATGAGTTGGACGTTATCAGCGCGTATTTACCCGCACAAATGTCCGATGATGAAATCAATCAAGCCGTTGCCGATGCCATTGCACAAACAGGCGCGAGCAGTATGCAAGAGATGGGTAAGGTCATGGGCGTGCTCAAAGGCGCGCTCGCAGGCAAAGCCGATATGTCCAAAGTATCGGCTTTGATTAAAGCACAGTTAAGTTAATAACCTAAAAAAATCCGCATGATACCTGCTGAGTTTATCAATGATGTACTGGCACGCGTTGATATTGTTGACGTGGTGGGGCAGTATGTTCAACTCAAACAAGCAGGGATGAATCGACAAGGTCTGTGCCCATTTCACAACGAAAAATCGCCATCATTTACCGTGAGCCCGACCAAACAGTTTTACCACTGTTTTGGTTGTGGCGCGCACGGCACTGCGTTGGGCTTTTTGATGGAGCACAATGGTTTGACTTTTATCGAGGCACTCAAGGATTTGGCGCAGCGTGCGGGCATGAAAGTACCTGAGGACAAGCCCTTGTCACGCCAACAAATTGCCGAGCAAACCGAACGCAAAATCCGCACGCAAAATATTTCGCAGGCTTTGGATGAGGCGGCAAAATTCTACAAAGCACAATTACCAAAAAATCCTGAAGCCATCGGTTACTTGAAACGCCGTGGATTGACTGGCGAGATTGCGCAAAAATTTGGTTTGGGCTACGCGCCTGAACACCCAAACCTCAGCAGTGTGTTTACTGACTATGCCGAGTCCAGCAGTTTGATTGATGCGGGCTTGGTCAAACAACGTGAAGACAGCACTCGGCGATACGATTTTTTTCGCGAGCGCGTGATGTTTCCGATTCGCAACATCAAAGGTCAGATTATCGGCTTTGGTGGGCGGATTTTGGACAAAGGTGAGCCGAAATATTTGAACTCACCTGAGACGCCTGTGTTTCAAAAAAACCAAGAACTCTACGGCCTATTTGAGGCGCGCGCCAGCATTTCACATCAAAAGTTCGTCTTGGTGGTTGAAGGCTATATGGATGTGGTCGCCCTCGCACAATCGGACATTCACAATGCAGTGGCAACGCTGGGTACAGCGACTTCGGCGCAGCATGTGCAAAAATTGTTTCGCTTTACTGACACGATTGTGTTTAGTTTTGATGGCGACTCGGCGGGGCGCAAGGCCGCGTGGCGTGCGATGACCAACGCCCTGCCCTATACCTCGGACACGCGCACGATTAAATTTTTATTCTTGCCGCCTGAGCACGATCCCGACAGTTTTGTGCGCGAGTTTGGCGCGGATAAATTCAATGCGCAAATCAGCACCGCAATGACCTTGTCAGAGTTTTTGCTGTATGGTTTAAAACAAGCCGCGCCCGAAGCCAACGCCGAAGCACGCGCACGCCAATTGAATTTGGCCAAACCATTGCTACAAGCCATGCCCAATAACGCATTGCGCACGCAAATCATTCAGGCAATTGCCGAGCAGTTGCGCATTTCGTCCAACGATGTGATTGACTATGCCGAGTTGGTGACCAATCAACGCCCCGCCAAACGCGGGATTGAAAAATCCAAACGCAGCCAGCCACTCTCTGCGGTTGAGCAAGCTTTGCGCTTGATATTGGAACACCATGGCATTGCGGCACACGCCAATCTCAACCTGTGGGCGCGACAGCCACGACATCAAGCATTGACCGAACTCATCGCTTTTTTACACGCGCAGCCCGATTTGCCAGAGGCGGCATTGCACCACCACTTAGAGCAACTGAACCATTGGTCTTTGTACCAACATATTTTGCAAAAACAAATGCAAACCCCTGAAATGACCACGGATGATGCACTGATCACTTTGCAAGCCCTTGAAAAAAACCTGCATCGGCAATATTTAGATGACAGATTGAGTGTGTTGGCAAACCAATTGACGCACGATGCTTCGGTCAAAGATGAATACAGTCAATTATTGCGTGAACGTGCTCAACTCATATAACATTCTCAGACAAGACCATACTTAACAGATTGTTTTTCAACAAAAAAACCATGTTTTAATCCACGTTTGAAGCCCAGTTTGCTTATAAAAAGTGTGGAAATATGCTATAATGTCCGATTACAGATTGCACTACAAAAGAAATAATTTGAGTGGTGCTTGTTTTCGGTGAAATGTACATCGACGTTTCAATATGCTTTCAATCTTTTTTGTATCGAGATGCGCAGTCATTTTTTATAAAGGCCAACACCATGAGCTCAAACAAAAATTCCAGCAAAACACGCAGCCCTCAAACCAAAACACCTACAAAAACGACGAGCAAACCGATCGTCAAAAGTATTGCCAAACCCGCGCCTAAAGTGACCGCAACTGCGAAAGCAACTGCCAAAACCAGTGTAAAATCACCTGCACCCAAAGCAACGGTTAAAACTGCGGTAAAAACAAAAACCACTGTCGCATCGAAACCAGCCACAAAGGTTACACCAAAAACCCCTGCGAAAACATCTGCAAGAGTTCCTGCAAAAGCAGCAGTACAACCCATTTCTAAAACCAAGCCCAGCGTTGGCGAGCCTACTGCTAAAGTGCCGAGCAAAGCCGCGCCAACCGCACCCGCCCCAAAACAGAAAAGCACCATGCCCGAACGTAAAGTAAAACCCGAAGAAAAAACCATTACCAAACCTGCTGCCCGCATTCAATCAACAAGCAAAACCGCTGCCACCAAAGTCAATAAATCTGAGCCAGAGGTAAAGCCTGAAAAAGCCACATCAACTAAAGTCGCAGCCAAAAAAACCAAAGTGTCAACAAAATCTAAAACCGATGATGAGTTATTAAACGACAATTTGGACAATGTCAGCGAAGTCGATGATGATTTAGTCACTGACGATTTGGATGTAGAAGATATTGCGATTGAAACCAAGCCCGAAAAAACTAAGGGAAAAAAAGGCAAAGAAACTGCTGAGGAATCTGCACAAGCACTTGAATTCAAAAAAGCGCAAATGACGCTTTTGATTAAATCGGGTAAAGAGCGTGGCTATCTGACTTATGCGGAAATCAACGACAGTCTGCCTGATGACATGGTTGAGGGTGATGCCCTGGACAACATCGTTTCGGCATTCTCAGATTTGGGCATTCAAGTGTACGAACAAGCACCTGATGCCGAAGCCTTATTGATGAGCGACAATGTGCCTGTCGCCAACGCCGACGACACCACTGAAGAAGAGGTCGAAGTCGCTGTATCCACCTTGGATTCAGAGTTCGGTCGCACGACCGATCCTGTGCGCATGTATATGCGCGAAATGGGTATTGTCGATTTATTGACCAAGGCACAAGAAATTGAAATTGCCAAGCGCATCGAAGAAGGTCAACGTGAAATGATGGTGGCAATTTCTGCCTGCCCTGCGATTATTCAAGAATTGCGCGATGGTTTTGCGCGAATTCGTGCAGGCGAAGCGCCTGTCGATGAAATCGTTGATGGCTTTGTCGGGATTGAAGAGGCCTTTGAAGATGAAGAAGAAATCGAAATTGATGACGACGAAACCGAAGAAGAAGCTGCAGAAACCTTGTCGAACAAGCAATTAGAAGTGCTCAAGGCCAAAGCACTCGAGAAATTCAACACCATCGAAAAATTATTTGACAAAATGCGTGTCGCTTTTGACAAAGATGGCTATCGCTCCAATGCGTACAACAAAGCGCAGGATGCGATGACTGCCGAGTTGATGGGTATTCGCTTCACCGCAAAAACCGTGGACAAACTGTGCGACAAACTGCGCCAACAGGTTGCCTCGATTCGCGACATCGAAAACCAAATTCGTACCTTGTGTGTTGACAAAGTGGGTATGAAATTGGACTTTTTCATTGTCAATTTTCCTGGGCATCAAACCAATCTGGACTGGGCGCACGAACTGCTGAAAACACCACACAGTTTCAACACCGTGTTTGAGCGCAACATCCCAGCACTGCACGAATTGCAAAATCGCCTGATTACTTTGCAAAATGAAGTGTTTTTGCCATTGCCTGATTTACGCGAAATCAACAAACAAATGACCGATGGCGAGAAAAAAACCCGCGTGGCAAAAAAAGAAATGACCGAAGCGAACTTGCGCCTTGTGATTTCGATTGCCAAACGCTACACCAACCGTGGTTTGCAGTTTTTGGACTTAATCCAAGAAGGCAATATTGGCTTGATGAAAGCGGTGGATAAATTTGAATACCGCCGTGGTTATAAATTCTCAACTTATGCCACGTGGTGGATACGCCAAGCGATTACCCGATCGATTGCCGATCAGGCGCGCACCATCCGTATTCCTGTGCACATGATTGAAACCATCAATAAAATGAACCGCATCTCGCGTCAAATTTTGCAAGAAACGGGTGTTGAGCCAGACGCGTCGGTACTGGCTGAAAAGATGGAAATGCCTGAGCACAAAATCCGTAAAATTATGAAAATCGCCAAAGAACCGATTTCTATGGAAACACCGATTGGCGATGATGAAGACTCACATTTGGGCGACTTCATAGAGGACGGCAACGCCATGACTCCAGCGGAGGCGGCACTGCACACAGGCATGCAAGACATCGTCAAAGATGTGTTGGACTCACTCACACCACGCGAAGCGAAAGTGTTGCGCATGCGTTTTGGGATTGAAATGACCACCGATCATACGCTCGAAGAAGTCGGCAAACAATTTGATGTGACGCGCGAGCGCATCCGTCAAATCGAAGCCAAAGCCTTGCGTAAATTGCGCCATCCTTCACGTTCTGAAAAACTCAAAAGCTTTTTAGAGAACAACTAAGCCTCAAAAAATTGGCGCAAAGGTGGCATCAAACCCCACATTTGCGTACAATGCGGGGTTCAGACTTTTGGGCCGTTAGCTCAGTTGGTTAGAGCAGAGGACTCATAATCCTTTGGTCCGCGGTTCAAGTCCGCGACGGCCTACCAA
>JAGNWC010000120.1 GCA_017986195.1 Hydromonas sp. | reverse complement strand
CCCGCGATTCATTTATTGCTCACGCGCGCTTTACAAAAAACCTGTCCCGATACGGCGTACACCTTGGCGGCGGTGGTGGAGTTTATTCACACCTCGACTTTGTTGCATGACGATGTGGTCGATGAGTCGGATTTGCGCCGTGGACGACAAACGGCAAATGCTTTGTTTGGCAATGCCGCCAGTGTCTTGGTCGGTGATTTTCTGTATTCGCGCTCGTTTCAGATGATGGTCAGTGTGCAGAGTATGCGTGTGATGGAGATTTTAGCGGACGCAACCAATGTGATTGCCGAGGGCGAGGTTTTGCAATTGCTCAATGTGCATGACCCCGATGTGACCGAGGCGCGTTATATGCAGGTGATTCATTATAAAACCGCGCGTTTGTTTGAAGCCTCTGCGCAGCTGTCGGCGGTGATGAGTGCTTGTACGCCTGAGCAAGAAAATGCTTGCGCGGCGTATGGACGACACCTCGGTGCGGCGTTTCAGTTGGCGGATGATATTCTCGATTATGCGGGCGATACAGCGGTTTTGGGCAAAAATGTTGGTGATGATTTGCGCGAGGGCAAACCGACTTTACCACTGATTTATGTATTGGAGCATGGCTCGGATAGCGAAAAAGCTATGGTCAGAGCGGCGATTGAAAACGGTGGCATTGACCAAACCCATCCTGATTTCAATACAATTTTGACTGCGATTACTTCGGGTGGCGCGCTTGAATACACGCGTCAGTTGGCGCAGCGCGAAGTGGCGGCGGCAAAGTCAGCGTTGGCGTTTTTGCCTGAATCTGAATACAAGCAGGTATTATTGGGTTTGGCGGATTACGCGTTGGCGCGAGAAGTTTGACGACATTGAATTTTGTATTGATGAAACGAGCATAAAGGTAATTACGTGGACAATCTTCCCATTTGGGTGCAGATTTTGATTTTGGTCGTGTTGTTGGCTGTATCGGGATTTTTTTCAATTTCTGAAACTTCGATGATGGCCATCAACCGTTTTCGTTTGCGCCACCTTGCCAAGCAAAACAACCGTGCTGCAAAGCGTACTCAAGGCTTGCTGGATCAAACCGAGCGTTTGCTGGGGGTGATTCTAATCGGTAATAATGTGGTGAATACGATTGCAGCAATGTTCTCAGGTGCAATTGCGACGCATTATTGGGGGGAAAACCAAATTGCACTGTCGATTGCCGCAGCATTGATTTCATTTGCGATTATTGTGTTTTCCGAACTCACGCCTAAGGTCATTGGTGCGGCCTATCCTGAAAAGATTGCCTTACCCGCAAGTTTCATTTTAAAGCCTTTGTTGAGGTTGATTTATCCAGCCGTTTGGTTCACCAACTTATTCGCCAAGGGTTTGCTCAAGCTGATGCGCATCAATCCCAAACCAGACGAAGAGCATTTGAGCAGCGAAGAAGTCCGTGCCTTGGTCTTGGAACAAACCCCTTTGATGCCGAAAAAACACAAGAGCATTTTGGTCAACCTATTTGATTTAGAAGAAGTCGAAGTCAATGATTTGATGACCCCACGCTCGAAAATCGAGGCTTTGGACATCAACGATGACATTGACACGATTCGCCATCAATTGGTGACGTGTTACCACAATAAACTTCCCGTGTATGATGGTGAGTTAAATAATATTTTGGGTATATTCCACATCCGCAAAGCCTTGCACCACTTAGAGGATGGCAGTTTGACCATCGAAGAGATTAAAAACAGTCTGACCAAACCGTATTTCATTCCTTCTGAAACGGGAATTTTTGAGCAGTTACAAAATTTTCAAGAAGACCAACAACGCTTGGGCGTAGTGGTCGATGAGTACAGTGAAATTTTGGGGATTTTGACCATGGAGGATGTGGTCGAAGAAATGGTGGGCGAATTTACTTCCTCTGCTGCTGCGCCCAATAATCACTCACGCACCGCATGGGATAAAGATGGTTCGGTGGTGGTTGATGCGAGCACGCCATTGCGCCAACTCAATCGCCGTTTGAAGCTCAAGTTTGCGTTAGATGGCCCGAAAACTTTGAATGGTTTGATTTTAGAAGAGTTGCAAGACATCCCAGATGCTCAGGTGAGTTTGCGCTTTGCGGATTGTATTGTCGAAGTGGTACATGTCGATGAGCAGGGTGTGCGCTCGGCACGATTGGTACGGTTAAAAACTGAGGGTGAAAAAACGGTGTACACAAAAGCGTAAAGAGTCTCATTAACAGACGGGTTTATTTTAGAGATGGTTATGGCAAACACCAGTATATTAAAAGACACGCCAACCTATGCACAAGGTATTGTAAGCACGCTATTGCGATGCCAATGCGTGGGCTTGGATGATGTTGCTCGAGCCAACAAGGGTGCGCCGCAAACGCATCATGCTGCTGAATCGAGTTTGGCAAAATGGTTGGGTGTTTTATTCAATGGCTCGTCTGAGAACGAAGCGTTGGTTGCTCAATGTCTGAGTCAAGCATGGCAAATTCAGCGTGTACAAGATGACGAATGGCGGGCGTATGAAGCCATGTTGTCGCAAGAGTCTGTTAAACCATTGCCCAAGGCATTGCGTGAAGCATCGCAAGGTGTCGTGTCATTGGGCACTTTAGGAGTTGGTTTGCCGAAATTGGGGGTGCTTGATGCCTCGGATGCGCAGGTCTTACAAGGTTTGGCATTTATTTTTCATGAACCATTTGAGTGGCGATTGTTGTCCTTGTCTGAGTACCTGCGCATACAATCAATGCGGCGCAGGAAACCTGATTTTGCCTCTTTAATGTCCGAAAATCGGGCAGCAGAATCTCAAGTATCCACCGAAATTCGCCCAAATTCGAGCATGCGTGCACAACAGAAATTTGATGTTAAAGATGCGCCTGTTGTGCAATACATTCAGAATTTATTGGTGCGTATGGTCAATGAGCACGCCTCAGACGTGCATTTTGAGCCTTTTGCCAATCAGTACCGCATTCGTGCGCGGATTGATGGTGTGTTACATGAAGTCGCAAGCCCAGAAATGTCTATGAAAGAGCAATTGATGGTGCGTTTGAAAATCATGGCGCAGATGGATATTGCCGAGAAACGCGTGCCCCAAGATGGTCGGATTAAATTAAATATAGACGCGGCGCGAACCGTCGATTGTCGGGTCAGCACCTTACCCACGGTGTTTGGCGAAAAAATCGTGGTGCGGTTTTTAAACGCGCAAAACACAGTTTTGGATTTAGATGGTTTGGGGTATGAGCCTGAGCAGTTGCGCATCATACAAAACGCGCTGAAAAATCCGCACGGCATGATATTGATGACGGGGCCGACAGGCAGTGGTAAAACCGTGTCTTTATACGCTTGTCTCAATATTCTCAATAAAGAAGGTGTGAATATTTCAACCGTTGAAGACCCTGTAGAAATATTCATGCACGGTGTGAATCAAGTCAATATCAACGAAAAAGCAGGCATCCATTTTGCGACGGCCTTACGTGCGTTTTTACGACAAGACCCAGATATTCTCATGGTGGGTGAGATTCGAGACTTAGAAACCGCAGACATTGCAGTCAAAGCCGCGCAAACAGGGCATTTGGTATTTTCAACTTTGCACACCAACGATGCCACAATGGCATTGACCCGATTGTCGCAAATGGGTGTGAGTGCTTACAATGTGGCGGCCTCTGTGAATTTAATCATTGCGCAACGCTTGGTGCGTAAATTGTGTGTGTGCAAACAGCCGATTCAATTGAACGAGGCATTGCTACAAAGCGCGGGCATGAGTGCCACGCAAGCCGCACAAGTTGACTGGCAGGCATACAAACCAGTGGGTTGCACTCATTGTCACAAAACAGGTTATGCTGGACGCACAGGGGTGTATCAGGTTTTACCCATCTCGAGTGCCATGCAATCGCTCATCGCCCAAAATGCCTCGGCACAAGCGTTAAGCGAACAGGCAGTACAAGAAGGGCATTTGACTTTGCGTCAAGCAGGTTTGTTGAAAGTGGTGGCGGGGGTGAGTTCTTTAGAAGAAGTGATGTCCGTCACTTTATAGATTGAAATTGAATTTCAAATATGAATGAGACTTTGGTTCCATCGGCACAGCCATCTGTGCTAAAACGCTACACTTGGCAGGGGCAAGACCGTGCTGGTCAGTCGATGAGGGGCGTTTTGTATGGCGAAAATAAAATGATGGT
>JAGNWC010000119.1 GCA_017986195.1 Hydromonas sp. | reverse complement strand
GGCTCAGTCGGCGCAGCAAAACCACCTTGATCGGGGTCTTGTTGGTGGCGGTGTTTGCCCTTGCCTTTAGAACGCCAACCACGGTCATCGCCTGTCACGCCACGGGTTTTTAAACCACCGCGGCCACGGCCACCATCGTTTTGGTCTTTGCCTGAGGCACCTTTTTTACCTTTACCTGCGGTGTTCGATGGCGCAGTGCTGTTCGCGGGTTTGGCAACGGTTGCCGCAACCACTGGTTTTTTGGTCTCGCCCTCAGGTTTCACAGGTTTGTGCAATGTGCCTTCGGGTTTGTGCGCCACGAGTTTTTTCGCAGGCTCTGATTTCCACGTATTGAGTTTTTCTGCTTCGAGTTGCGCTTCACGGCGACGACGTTCACGCTCGGCGTTTTCGACATTTTGCAGTTCGCGATCCGCACGCGCTTTGTCCAATGCGGCTTGCGCTTGTGCTGCATCTGCTTTGGCTTTTTCGAGTGCTTTGTCCGCGCGCGCTTTGGCTTTGTCTTCGGTTTTGGCTTCGACTTTGGCAACGGTTTTCTGAGCTGCGGGTACGGACTCGGTCACCACGTCAGTCACTTTAGCCACATCATCTTCAGCACTCAAAGCAGGCGTTGGTTTTTTACTTTCTGCTTGCGCTTGTGCACGTGCCTTGGCATCGGCTTCTTGACGCGCGAGCAATTCTTTGGCGCGCAATAATTCCGCCTCGCGTTTAGCGATTTCTGCCTCGTCAATCACAGGGGCAGTGGCGACTGGCTCAATGTCAATGATTGGCTCAGGCGCAGGTGGCGTTTCAAGCAAGGGATCGCGTGCCACGAAGGTGCGTTTTTTCTTGACTTCTACTTGCACCGTGCGGGTTTTACCCGTCGCATCAGCTTGGCGAATTTCGCTGGTTGATTTTTTGATGATGGAGATTTTTTTGGTCGCCCCATCATTTGAGCCATGCGCACGTTGCAACGATGCGAGCAACTTGGCTTTATCGCCCTCAGTCACTTCATCGTTTGCAGATGCTTTATTCACGCCAGCACCGTTGAGTTGCTCAATGAGCACGTCAACGGGCATTTTCAGCTCTTGCGCAAATGAAGCCACGGTCATTTCAGTCATAGGTATTTCCTTAGTTTTGTGATGCGATGTTTAAATACCGTCATCACGTGTTGCATATTTTTTTAAATGTTACATCATCGGTTCGCTCATGCCATTACTCAGCAAACCAGTGTTCACGCGCTTTGATGATGATGGCTTTGGCATCCGCTTCTTTGAGCGTACTCATATCCATCAATTCATCCACCGCCAAATCCGCCAAGTCATCGCGTGTGGTGATGTCGTGATCCGCCAATTGCGCGGCCAGTGCTGTGGTCATGCCCTCGACACTGAATAAATCCTGCACCTTGCCTGCTTTTTCTTCTTGTGAAATCGCTTCGGTCAAAATCGCCGCACGTGCGCGGTTGCGCAATTCTTCAACGATTTCTTCGTCAAAGGCATCAATCTCAAGCATTTCCGATACAGGCACGTACGCCACTTCTTCTAAACTGGTGAAACCCTCTTCAATTAAAATCGCCGCGACCTCTTCATCCACATCAAGTTTTTCGGTGAACAAATTGAGCAAGGCTTGTGATTCTTTTTCGTGTTTCGCCGCAGAGTCTGCTTGGCTCATCACATTGATTTGCCAGCCTGTGAGTTGACTTGCCAAACGCACGTTTTGACCGTTGCGACCAATCGCAATCGCCAAATTATCGTCATCCACCGCCACGTCCATGGCGTGCGCATCCTCATCGACCACAATCGACGTCACCACTGCTGGGCTCAAGGCATTCATCACGTATTGTGCAGGTGATTCGTCCCAAATCACGATGTCAATCGCTTCACCACCCAATTCATTGCGCACTGCGGTCACGCGCGAACCACGCACGCCGACACACGTACCCACGGGGTCAATCCGTTGATCAACCGCATGTACTGCGACTTTCGCGCGCACACCTGGGTCACGCGCCGCACCTTTGAGTTGCAAATTGCCTTGCTCGATTTCAGGGACTTCTTGTGTGAACAATTCCATCAAAAATTCTGGGCAAGTGCGTGAGAGTTGCAATTGACGCGCGCCTTTTTGAGTTTCGTCGACTTCGGCGATATACGCACGCACACGGTCGCCTGAGCGTAAATTTTCGCGTGGCAACATTTGATCGCGTGGCAAAATCGCCTCAACGCGACCCGACTCAACAATCGCTTGCACGCGGTCAATCCGCTTGACCGTGCCCATCATAATTTTATCGCCGCGTGCCAAATACTCTTGCAGCAGCGCGTCGCGCTCGGCATCACGAATGCGTTGCAAAATCACTTGCTTAGCAGTTTGCGCGCCGATGCGACCAATCTCGACCGACTCGACTTCTTCTTCGATAAATTCGCCGATTTCGATGTCGGGAATATCTTCTTTGGCTTCCCATTCGAGAATCTCGCGGTCAGGTTCTTGCAAACCCGCTTCATCAGGCACAACCAACCAACGGCGGAACGTAACATACTCACCTGTTTCGCGGTCAATCGCCACGCGCAAATCCACACCGTCCTCTTCGAAGCGGCGTTTTGCCGCTGAGGCCAATGCCGCTTCCAATGCGCCGAATACGATTTCTAAATCAACGTTTTTTTCACGCGCCAAAACATCGACCAATTGCAATACATCACGATTCATTTTTGCTTCCCTTTGAAATTATATACAGGCACCAAACGCGCCTTATCCACATCCGCCAAACCAAATGCCAAGACCTGCTCGGCACCCTCATGTTCAAAAACCATACTCAACTGCTCGCCCTCGGGCGCGTCTAAATTCACCGCCTGCAAAGTGCCTGTAAAATTCTTGCGCCCTGCCGTATCCGCCTCGGACAAATGCAAGGGCAACTTCAAGCGCACACTGACCAAACTTCCTGCAAAACGCTCAAAATCTGCCATTTTTTTCAACGGGCGATCCAAACCTGGAGAAGACACCTCTAAACGCTCGTAATTGATATTTTCCACCTCAAACAGGTAGGTCAACTGGCGTGAGAGCACTTCGCAATCCTCCACCGTGATTTCGCGCGCATGGGCCGCCTCGTCAATGTACACACGCAACAAACCATTCGTGGCGCGTTCAAAATCCACCAACTCATAACCCAAACCGTGCGCGGTTTGCTCAATTAACTGCTCTAAATTCATTTATTTTTAAATCCAAAAACACAATAAAAAATGGGCATCCACGCATGGTGCCCATCCTTTTTCTAAATCCAAAGAACTGCGTAACCCAATCAAGTCAAGACACTAAAACATCAAACAACAGTATCAAAACTTCATCTGTGGACGGCTACGCTTTTTTAATAATTCGCGAATTATACGTGCTAAATCCTTAATTATCAAGTATTTTTTGCTGTTAACTCATGCCACTGACGTATTTGTTTACAAATAATCTCGCAATCGGTAATACGCCATGCCCAACACCTGAGCGGGTGTGCGCAAGTATTTCCCACCCACAAACGGCAAGTGGCGCAGTTTGGTGAACAAATCAAATCGCTGGGCTTGACCACGCACCGCTTCGGCTGCGAGTTTGCCCGCGATGCCTGTCAATATCAGCCCATGCCCAGAAAACCCTTGTAGGTAATACACGTTCGGCGCAATTCGCCCAAAATCAGGCGCGCGATTGACCGTGACATCGACAAATCCACCCCAGCAGTATTCAACTTGAGCCGATTCGAGTTGCGGGAAAGCGCGCAACATGGTTTTGCGCATCGCCACGGGCAGGTTCGGCGGTGTAATACCCGAATAACTCACGCGCCCGCCGAACAACATGCGGTCATCGTTGGTGACGCGAAAGTAATCCAATACAAAATTATTGTCACAGACCGCAATGCGATTTTTAATCAAACTGTTTGCCAAATCATGCGGCAGTTGCTCGGTGGCAATGATGTATGTGCCGACAGGCATGATGCGTTTGGCGATTTTGGGTGCGAGCTCCTCAATATAGACATTGCCCGCCAATATCACAAAATTCGCTTTGATTTGCCCGTGCGCGGTTTTCACCACAGCTGGATCGGTGTATTGAATCTCGGTGACGATGCTGTGCTCAAAAATCGTCACGCCCGCTTCCAAACACGCCCGCGCCAAGCCCAAAGCATATTTGAGGGGATGTAAATGCGCCGAGTTTTTATCC
>JAGNWC010000118.1 GCA_017986195.1 Hydromonas sp. | reverse complement strand
GTGGTCGTGCCGTTTTGCACATCCAAGCACAGCACACCTTGCAACTGCCCATCCGCGACCAATAAGTCCAACGCAAAATGCTCGTCCAAACGCTGAATACTCGGATACTGCAATGAGGTTTGAAACAGCGTATGCAAGATGTGAAAACCTGTTTTGTCCGCCGCGAACCAAGTGCGCGGCACTTTCATCCCTCCAAAACGGCGCACGTTTGGTTTACCCTCAGGTGTGCGCGACCACGGGCAACCCCAGTGTTCGAGTTGAATCATTTCTTGCGTGGCGTGGTTGACAAAATACTCGACCACATCTTGCTCACACAGCCAATCGCCGCCCGAAACGGTATCGTGAAAATGATAGTCAAGCGAGTCGTCCTCGCGCACCACGCCCGCCGAACCACCTTCGGCAGCGACCGTGTGCGAGCGCATGGGATAAACTTTGGAAATCAGTGTGACGGCAGTTTCGGGTGAAGTACGTGCGATTTCAATCGCTGCCCGAAGCCCCGCGCCACCTGCGCCGATGATGGCGACATCGGTTTGGATGATGTGCATAAAAGCCCTTTGTGCTTGGTTGATGGGTTAAATACTGTTTTCATTGTACGCCTCTCAAATCGACACAAAAGGCACATTTTGAAAAATACCATTTCCTACCGTGAGCACAAAGTTTAAGTAAAAAAATTTCCTAAAAACGCACCTTTTTGGGAGAAATCATTGGCGAACATGATACAAAATCACGCACGCACACACTCAAACCAATGCCACAAACAGCCGTTGTTATGAATAAAACACCATCGAGCGCATTGACATACTGGATAATTCCAACACCTCATTAAAAAAGCCCACTTGCTCGCGCGCGGTGTCCCACACGCCGAGCACATACAACAAAGGAATTAAATGTTCAGTTGTTGGGTGTGCCAAATTCACATCAGCGATTTGCGAGAAATTCACCACGGTTGCAACATCACGGCGCACAATCGCATCCGCCACCGTTGCATCAAACGCCACTGCCCAGTCATACGCAGGCGCGTTGTCCTGCCAGCGCACCGCAGGCAAATTGTGCACCACATTGCCACTGCCGATAATCAAAACCCCTTCATTGCGCAACACCGCGAGTTTTTGCGCCAAAGCAAAATGCTCGGCAGGTGATTTACGCACATCCACGCTCAACTGAAACACAGGCACATCCGCCTCAGGGTACACGTGCAATAAAAATGCCCAAGCACCGTGATCCAACCCCCAAGTGTCATCTGCCAAAACCTCAGGCGCGAGTTCGCGCACGCGCTGAGCGAATTCAGGTGCGCCTTGTGCGGGATACTGTTGCTCAAACAACTGTCGCGGAAAACCACCAAAATCATGAATCGTGCGCGGCTGCACGTTGGTCAGAACATGCGTTGCGCCCTGCGTCATCCAGTGTGCGGAAACACACAAAATCGCTTTCGGTCGCGGCAAAGCGGCTCCAATCGCACGCCAAGCGCGTGAAATTTCGGTGTCCTCAACCGCGTGCATGGGACTGCCGTGACCAATGAATAGGGTTGGCAATGTGCTTGAAGTGGTGGATTGAAGTTGCTTTAAAATTTCGTGGAGTTGAGTGTTCATGATCGTGTGTGAAATGATGGTTTGACGGAGAATTGTAACTCAAAGCAATATTACTGACATTAAGGCAAAAAAACGCCACAAACTCAAGGCAGTGCTATAATCAAACCATGAACAGCACTCGATTTAATCGCCCCGTCATCATCACCACTCATGCCGCATTGCGTATGAATGAGCGAAATATTAGCGAGCCATTATTGCTTGAAATTATTGATACAGGCGAAACCAAATATAGCGACGCGACACATCTTTGGGTATTCAAACATATTATTGAGCGAAATGATAATTTGATTTGTGCTGTCTTGGTACTCGAAGAAGCGATTGTGGTAAAAACCGTGATGCATCACTTTGAAATTAAGGAGTAGTTGATGAAAACCACCTATTACGATACAGAGGATACCTTGGTGATTCATTTATCCGACAAACCCATTGTGCGTGAGGTTTCGCAAGATTGGCACACCCATTTGAGTTACGCCGAGGATGGCACGGCGGTCGAATTGGTGATACTGGAAGCGCGCGCGCGCGGGGTTTTGCCAATGGAAGTCAATCATGCGGCGTAATGCCCTCATCATCGTGTCGGAATGAAATTAACACGTTATTCCAATATATATCAGCAACTATTTTTATGCTATAATCCGCGCCACTCATCAAGGAGCGTTGCATCGGTACTCAATGACCGACAGGCTTGATGGGTTTCAAACGGGTTTATCCCGCATCAACCACGCTCACTGACCCTTATTAACGTTTATTCATTTAATCAAGTGGTTTGAGTGAGCAAGTCCCTTTTTGAACGTTTCAAAAAATTGCCCACTGCCCTTGTTATTTTACTGGAGCAGAATATGTACATCACCGAAAACGCCCACATCGCCGACATCAGCTTAGCCGCTTGGGGGCGCAAAGAACTCAATATTGCAGAAACCGAAATGCCTGGCTTGATGGCTTTACGTCGCGATTATGGCGACAGCAAACCACTCAAAGGCGCGCGCATCGCTGGTTCACTGCACATGACGATTCAAACCGCCGCCCTCATCGAAACCTTGCAAGCCTTGGGTGCACAGGTTCGTTGGGTGTCGTGCAATATTTTTTCCACCCAAGACCACGCCGCCGCCGCGATTGTCGCCACGGGCACGCCTGTATTTGCCTACAAAGGTGAGTCTTTGCAAGACTATTGGGATTTCACCCACCGCATTTTCGACTGGGGCAATGGTCAATACGCCAATATGATTTTGGACGACGGTGGCGATGCGACCATGTTGTTGATTCTCGGTGCGAAAGCCGAAAAAGATTTGAGCGTTTTGGACAAACCGACTTCTGAAGAAGAAACGATTTTATTTGCCGCCATCAAAGCACAATTGCAAAAAGACGGCGCGTGGTATTCAACCCGTCTCGCATCCATCCAAGGCGTGACCGAAGAGACCACCACGGGCGTGAAACGTCTGTATGAGATGCAAAAACGCGGCGAATTGCCATTCCCAGCGATTAACGTCAACGACTCAGTCACCAAGTCAAAATTTGATAATTTGTACGGCTGCCGCGAGTCTTTGGTCGATGGCATCAAACGCGCCACCGATGTGATGATTGCGGGTAAAGTCGCGGTGGTCTGCGGTTATGGCGACGTGGGCAAAGGCTCGGCGCAATCGTTGCGTGGTTTGGGCGCGACCGTGATGATTACCGAAATCGACCCGATTTGTGCTTTGCAAGCGGCGATGGAAGGCTACCGCGTAGTCACGCTCGATGACGTGGTGGCTCAGGCGGATATTTTCGTCACCACCACAGGCAACAAAGACATCATCATCGCAGCACACATGGCAAACATGCGCGACCAAGCGATTGTCTGCAACATCGGTCACTTTGACAACGAAATCGACATCGCAGGCATCAAGGATTTGCAATGGGACAATATCAAACCACAGGTGGATCACGTGATTTTCCCTGATGGTAAACGCATTATTTTATTGGCCGAAGGTCGCTTGATTAATCTCGGTTGTGCGACAGGTCACCCTTCGTTCGTAATGAGCAATTCGTTTACCAATCAAACTTTGGCACAAATTGAATTGTTCACGCGTGGCGAGCAGTACAAAAACGAAGTGTATGTATTGCCCAAACACTTGGATGAGAAAGTCGCGCGTTTGCATTTGGAGCGCATCGGTGCGAAACTGACGGTGTTGTCGCAAGAGCAAGCAGATTACATCGGCGTGAAGGTCGAAGGACCTTATAAGCCTGACCATTATCGTTATTGATTTTTGGTATTCAATGGGTCTTGCGGTGGAGGAGTATTGCTCCGAGTAACCCGCAATCTCCTTGCAAACAGATTACGTTGAATTAGGAGATGGCGGGGGGAGAAGTATACTTCGAGTACCGAAGGTCAAGCCCGCCATGACATTTATTAAATGACAAACAAAACGCAAGGAGCAAACATGACACGCTGGCTACTCCACTGGGCAATTGCCACCATTGCATTGATGGCACTGCCCTATCTATTCGATGGCATTTCTATTGACGAATCCATGACCGCGCTCGTAGCGGCTTTGATATTGGGCTTAATCAACACCTTTATCCGCCCCATCGTGAGCCTACTCACCCTGCCCTTACAAA
>JAGNWC010000117.1 GCA_017986195.1 Hydromonas sp. | reverse complement strand
GGGCATTATCATGGGGTCGAAGGGTTTAATACCTTTAGCAAACTGCGCCCCGTGTTTTACCAAGCGCGCTGGAGTGCGGCGAGTTTGCTCGCGCCGCCGTATGGCACGCTGTTTAACCGAATTACAGATTTTCTGATGAAGTGAGGATGATATGAAACCAGTGGTGATTGTTGCGGCAAAGCGCACGGCAATTGGCAAATTTGGCGGCAGTTTGGCAAAAATCACCGCACCTGATTTGGGTGCGGTGGTGTTGCGCGCATTGCCTGAGCAAACAGGTGTGGCAGGTGAAGCCATTGATGAGGTGATTTTGGGGCAGGTGCTCACCGCTGGCGCGGGACAAAATCCCGCACGTCAAACGGTGATTAAGGCAGGTTTGCCCAACAGCGTCTCGGCAATGACGATTAATAAAGTTTGTGGCTCTGGGTTGAAAGCCGTGATGCTCGGTGCGCAAGCAATCGCCTGTGGCGATGCGGACATCATCATCGCGGGTGGGCAAGAGAACATGAGCGCGTCGGTGCACGTATTGCCCAATTCACGTGATGGATTTCGCATGGGCAACGCGAGTTTAGTCGATAGCATGATTAAAGACGGCTTGTGGGATGCGTTCAACGACTACCACATGGGCATCACCGCTGAGAACGTCGCCAAACAGTTTAACATCAGCCGAGAGATGCAGGACGCATTCGCACTGGCATCACAACAAAAAGCCATCAGCGCGCAAGACGCGGGCAAATTTGCCGATGAAATTGTGCCCGTGCAAATTCCACAGCGCAAAGGTGAACCAGTGGTGTTTGATGCCGATGAATACATCAACCGCAAAACCAATGCCGAGAGTTTGGCGGGGCTGCGCCCAGCGTTTGACAAGGCAGGCAGCGTGACCGCGGGCAATGCTTCGGGCATCAACGATGGCGCGGCGATGGTCATGCTCATGAGTGCGGACAAAGCGCGCGAACTCAATTTAACCCCATTGGCAACGATTCAATCCTACGCCAGTGCGGCAATCGACCCCGCCATCATGGGCATGGGGCCTGTGAATGCCTCGCGCACAGCGTTGAGTAAAGCAGGCTGGTCTGCCGATGAACTGGATTTGATGGAAATCAACGAAGCTTTTGCCGCCCAAGCCACGGCGGTCAATCAAGAAATGCAGTGGGATACCAGTAAAATCAATGTCAATGGCGGCGCGATTGCGCTGGGTCATCCGATTGGCGCATCGGGTTGTCGAATCTTGGTGTCACTGCTGCACGAAATGCAAAAACGCGATGCGAAAAAAGGTTTGGCGGCTTTGTGTATTGGCGGCGGTATGGGCGTGGCGTTGGCGGTAGCGCGTTAAAACCCATCTGAGTTTTTAGCCAGTCGCTGGTTTGGGCTTTGGGGTAGAATAGCCCCTTTTTTGACGAACATACGCATTGACCTATGCCCCAAACAGATGCCCACCACGCACAATTTTCCCAACATCAACGCATGGTGGCATTTGCTCTTGCTGTGGTGGGGGCGGTGCTGTTCTCAAACAAAGCGATTTTGGCGAAGTTGATGTACCGCGAGGGTGCAGATGCGCTCGATACGATTACCTTGCGCATGGTGTTCGCCTTTCCTTCGTTTTTCGCGTTGGCAGTGTGGGTGCATTTTACCGACCACGAACATGCAAACTATCGTTTGACACGCTCGGATATAGTGAATATTTTAGTGGTCGGCTTTGTGGGTTATTATTTGTCCAGTATGTTGGATTTTACGGGCTTGCAGTATATTTCCACGGGCTTGGAACGACTGCTGTTGTTCCTCACGCCGTCATTGGTATTGATTATTTCACGGGTTTTTTTGCACAAACACATTGATAGCAAACAATGGTGGGCGATGGGTTTGGCGTATTTGGGCATTGTTTTTGTGTTTGTCCATGAAGTTAAATTTTCGGGCAGCAATGTGCCTTTGGGCTCGGCGTTGGTGTTTGGCAGCGCGCTGGCGTATGCGATTTACCTGTTGATTACGGGTGAATTGGTCAAGCACTTGGGTACGATGCGTTTGGTGGCGTATGCGATGATGATTTCGACGGCGTGTTGCGTCATACAATACGCGTTGATGCGCGATTGGGGACATTTGCGCGATTTGCTGACGGCGCATCCAGTGCTGTGGTGGTATTCGATTTTAATTGCTCTGTTCAGTACCTTTGCTCCCGTACTTCTGACGATGTTTGCCGTGTCGCGCTTGGGCTCGCCGATTGTCTCGCAAATTGGCATGATGGGACCGATTTCCATGCTCGGTTTGGGCTATGTGTTTTTGGGTGAACCGATTACCATGACGCAGTTGGTGGGAACAGCTTTGGTGTTGTCAGGCATGACTTTGGTGGGGCGGGTGGCAACGCGTAAAATCAGCGCACCCGCGCATCGGTAAATGGTGTAATAAAGACTCTGCCTGCAATTGTGGTTGATTCAATATTGCTTTTATCCACAAAATATTGGGTCATTGCGGGCTTGACCCGCAATCTTCTTGTTACCCGTACCCTACATGAATCGTGGGGCTTGCCCAAACCTGCGCTTTTGTGGCTCAGGGCAGGCTCGTGTTGTGGGGTACTTGATATGGGTTGCGCGGGCAACGCGCTGACAATTCGGGCAAAAAATTGGCGTAGGTTGGCGATGAGCAAAGCGAACCCCAACAACCCGTGGCGTATCTAAGGTATGGGTTTGCTGGGGTTCATGAAAAGCATTCACCCCAGCCTACTTGCTTGACAACATGAAAAATCGATGGAAAATTCGTTAAGCAAAAAATTCAAGCGATCTTAGTGAAAAAAGTGTAAACAACGCGACGATTTCTTACAATTTAAAAAATCTTCATTAAATATGTTCTCTATATCAGGATTCAGCGAAAGCGCATGTTGAAGAATTACCAACGCATGCTTAATGAGTTCAGAATCACGACTGGGCTCTCGCACAAGAACGAGTGGATACTTACCGCCATGAAATAAATTATTTCTAACCGTTCGCACAACTCCCAGCAACCATATTAATTTTGGCTCTTTTCTATTCCATTTTTGGGGATCCGACCACCTCAACTCTCCATCCTTAGTTATTTGCTTACAAGGAGGGGTCTCAATGAAGTAAGTAGTTGCATCATCAAGTTCTTTTGATTCCATAGAAATAAAATCACCATTGACATCGGATGCATATTTATCCCAGTTCGGTTTAGCATCCGCATTTTTGTGCATTAAATATTCAGATTTTCTTTTTAAGGAATACTCAAAACGCGCAAAGAATATAAAAAATTCCCACGCCAATAAACTATCAGGGCTGTGAGCAAAACAACGGACATTGCAATGCTTAATTTCTTGCTGATTAACCATATGAAAGCCTCACTTCATTCCTTTTTCAATTACCCATGACACACCTAATTCCATATTCTCCAATGAATCAAAGGGGTCAGACGTTTTTGACTCGCTATGGGGTAATGCGCTACTTGCTAAACCAAATATAAAACAAGTATTCAGAAATGCTATATTCACCAGCTACCATTTGAACCAATCCCCAAGGCCACAATACAATGCGAAGCGCTGAAGTGAACAATCCAATCGGTAGGCCCACTATACTTTCTACAATGCCAACACTACCGTTCCAAAATGCTCCTGGGCCAACGAAATAATAAGCGCATACACTTAAAGCCGAAATCCCAGCAACAGCATATCCTATAAGAAAATATATGTTGAGTATGGATTTTACTACTCCATTCTTAATATCATGTACAGACGATTTTTTTATTAAAAAATAGTAAATCAGGTATATCGCTAAACCAATGGACAATGAGGATGCAATGTCCATGGTCGATTGTTGATGAGCTTCGTTTTTTGCTTGCACTGCTAACGTTTGTTGTTTTTGAGCAAGTACTTGGGCTTTCAGTTGAGCTTGCTGTTGCGCTTGTTTTTGAGCCTGTTGTTGGGCTTCTAACTGTGCTTGGTAAAATTGTTCCTCAGCCTGCTGTTGCGCGAGCATTTCTGCCTGTTGTTGCGCTATAGCCGCCTGGTCTTGTTGTTGCATTTCGGCAATGGCTTGTTGGCGTTCTGCCAAGTTTTGGCGTAGTATGTCGCCAACAAGGTGGTTTTTAAATTCAGCCATTTATACGCTCCGAGGGTCGGACTAAAAATATTTAGAATAGTCTGTGCCTGTAGTAGGGTTAGTGTCATTCAATGATAGCATATCCGCGAGTATTCCACTACTATTTTCCTCCGGTTGCT
>JAGNWC010000116.1 GCA_017986195.1 Hydromonas sp. | reverse complement strand
TGATAGCCATCCGCACTCATACCATAGCCTGCAAGCTCAGCATAAATTTTTGCGCCACGCGCTTTGGCGTGCTCGTACTCTTCGAGCATCAAAACACCCGCGCCTTCACCCATGACAAAGCCATCGCGGTCTTTATCCCACGGACGTGAAGCCGCCGCTGGGTCATCGTTGCGCGTTGAGAGCGCGCGCATATTGGCAAAACCCGCCATCGCGAGTGCAGAAATGGTCGATTCAGCACCACCTGCGAGCATCGCGTCTGCATCGCCATATTGAATCATGCGCATCGCTTCGCCAATGCAGTGTGTACCCGTGGTACACGCTGTGACCACGGCGATGTTCGGACCTTTTAAGCCATACATGATGGACATGTGACCCGAAATCATATTGATAATCGAGCCAGGAATCAGGAACGGTGATACGCGGCGCGCGCCTTTATTAAACAAGGCTTCGCAGTTCGCTTCAATCAAAGGCAAACCACCAATCCCTGAGCCAATAATCACCCCGATGCGCTCAGAATTCTCATCCGTCACCTCAATGCCTGAATCACGAAAGGCTTGTATGCCCGCTGCCAAGCCATAATGGATAAAGGTATCCATCGTGCGCGCTTCTTTTTGCCCAATATATTCGGACACATTAAAGTCTTTAACTTCGCCAGCAATTTGGCTATTGATGTCTTTGGCATCAAATTTGCTGATGCGCACAATCCCTGATTGCCCTGCAATTAGGTTGTCCCATGTGGTTTGCACCGTATTGCCCACGGGCGTAACCGCACCCAAACCGGTGATGACTACTCTGCGTTTGCTCATCGCTTACCTCTATCATAATCTAACTAATCGTCAACCAAGAACCATACAATAAAAGAGACCTTTTGGGTCTCTTTTACTGAATAGTGCCATGATTCAGACAGCCCAAAGACTGGTTGAATAACTTATTTCAAATTGGCAGTCACGTAATCAATCGCTTGTTGTACTGTACCGATTTTTTCTGCATCTTCGTCAGGAATTTCACATTCAAATTCGTCTTCCAAAGCCATTACAAGTTCAACGGTGTCTAATGAATCCGCGCCCAAGTCGTTGGTAAAAGATGATTCGTTTTTAATGTCTGCTTCGTTCACGCCCAATTGTTCTGCAACAATTTTACGGACACGTTGTTCGATGTTTTCCATGTTCTCTCCATTGATAGAAAAAAATAAATCCAACGATTTACTGCGCGCATTGTAACAGGATTTGCCCATCTCAATGCAATTATTCAAGCAACTTTTAACGGCACGGGCGTTCGGTTTTGTCTGAATTTACAAGGAGTTACCCGACATTGCTTAATGTATCCAACAATTATCAGAAATTAAAATTCATATATTAACGGTCGAATTCATCACTAAATTCGCATAAAAAACACCATCATCCGCTATTGCGTAAACCCGCAGCCAATCCGTTGATGGCAATATGAATGCCATCTTGCACCTCTTCAGAATCATCGCCTGAGCGATAGCGTTTAATGAGTTCCACTTGAAAGTAATTCAGTGGGTCAAGGTAAGGCAAGCGATTACGCAAACTGCGCGCCAAGGTCTGATTGCTCGCCAACAAAGCATTCTCACCCGTCACCACCATGATGGCATTGACCACGCGTTTCCACTCCGCGACAATTTCAGCAAAAATCGTATCCGCCAACTCTCTGTCCTCAACCAATTGCACATAACGCTCGGCAATCGCCAAATCGGTTTTGGCAATCACCATGTCCAAATTCGACACCACCGATTGAAAAAATGGCCACGATGCCTGCATCTGGCGCAGTTGTGCCCAGCGAGTGTCATCGCCTCCGACCCACTGCTCAATCGCCGAGCCCACGCCGTACCAACCAGGTAGCATCATGCGCGACTGTGCCCACGAGAACACCCACGGAATTGCGCGCAAATCCTCAATCCGCTGGGAGGGTTTGCGCGATGAGGGACGCGAGCCGATGTTCAACTGTGAGATTTCATTGATGGGTGTGGCTGCACGAAAAAAATCCGTGAAGCCATCGGTTTCATACACCAATTTTCGATACGCCAAAAAACTCAATTGCGACATTTCGCTCATCGCGGTTTCAAACTCAGCCCAATCAGCGGTCTCGCCAACATCGTTCGCCACCGCTTCCATGGATGCTGCCACCAGCGTTTCTAAATTGCGCAAGCCCATATCGGGGTCGGCGTATTTCGCACCGATGACTTCACCTTGCTCGGTCAAGCGGATTTTGCCCGTCATACAACCCGCAGGTTGTGCCAAAATGGCTTCGTACGATGGTCCGCCGCCACGCCCAACCGAGCCGCCACGCCCGTGGAAAAACGACACTTCAACCTTTGCATGATGCGCAGTCTTAATGAGTGCTTGTTGCGCCTCATACAACGACCAAATCGAGGTCAGAAAACCACCGTCTTTATTGCTGTCTGAGTAGCCGAGCATGATTTCTTGTTTGCGGTTTCGGTTAGGCAAGTTCAGCCACGCATCCACCAGATCAGTGGCAAACCAATCGCGCATAATTGCAGGCGCGGCTCGTAAATCCTCAATGGTTTCAAACAGTGGCACGATGCCGAGCGCGCAGTGTGGCTCGGGTTGCACCGCCACCAAACCTGCTTCTTTGAGCATGACTGCCAACTCCAACATGTCCGAGACGCTGGTCGATTTTGAAATAATCGACTGCTCAATCAAACGCGCGCCAAACTGCACGCGCAATTCGCGCGCAGCGTTGAAAATCGCCAATTCGCCACGCAATAAATCACTTTGCGCCACCCAAGGACTGCCGAGCAAACGCGCTGAGCGCAATTGCTCGGTCAAGAGTTGACAACGCTCGTCCTCATCGAGTTCGCGATAATTCGCGCACACGCCCGAACTGGCGAGCAATTCCGCCACGCATGCCTCATGCACATCGGAGTTTTGACGTAAATCAATGGTCGCCAAATGAAAGCCAAATACATGCACGGTCTGAATCAATTGACTCAAACGCCCTTCAATCAGTAACGCGCCGTGGTGGTCGCGCAATGACTGCGCAATCACTTGCAAATCGTTAGCAAACTCTTGTGCCGATGCATATGCGGGCGCGTCCATCACCTCGGTTTCCGAGCCCATCACCCAATCGCACAAAACGTGTGCGGTTTTGACCATGCGCGCGCACATACCGACCAAAACCTGACGATAAGGCTCTTGCACTCGATGCAAAGAATCATCGCCTGAACGCTCCGCCAATTCCTGTAAGTCGGCACTGACCGTGGTAATCGCATTGGATAAAGGCAACTCCTGCCCCAAGGCTTTGAGTTCGCGTACGTAATGCGCAAACACCACACGCGCCTGCGCCAGCGCACATTCACGTAAGGTTTGCGCGGTCACAAATGGATTGCCATCACGGTCACCGCCAATCCACATCCCCATCGACATCGGCAGCAGTGCTTGCACTTCGCGCTCGTCAGCACCGAGTTCGCGCGCCATTTTTTGAAAGCGCGTGACCAAAGAAGGGATGCGTTTTAAAAACGTAATCGGGTAATAACTGACCGCACTGTTGATTTCGTCGAGTACATTGAGTTTGGCTTTGCGCAAAATCGCGGTTTGCCACAGCGTTTGTACCAATCGTTCAATGTCTGCCAACAATTCCTGTTCTGTTTCCAAGTCTTGCAACACCCCATCGCGCGCAGACAGGCGTTGCGACAACGTGCGGGTCAAATCCAAAATCGTCTTGCGCTGCACCTGCGTGGGATGCGCGGTCAGCACAGGCACGACGTGTGTGCGCGTCATCGCGCGCAAGGCATCTTGAGCCGACACCCCACGGTTTTGCAAATTTAAAACCGCGCGCGCCAAACTGCCAACCTGCGCTTGCGCCCCGCTCTGACGGTAATAACGGCGGCGGCGATTTTGATGCACATCCTCGGCAATATTCGCCAACAAAGAAAACAAACTAAACGCGCGAATCACGCGCAAAGCCTGCGCATCACCCAAACTCTCGCACATATCGGTGAGCATTTTGCGCGCCTCGTGCGCGGCGTTTTGCTCCTCAAGCGAACCCGCCAAACCCGACTCGCTTTTGCGAAAACGCACCGCCGCTTGGCGTATGCTCTCGGTATGGGTAAACGCTTCCTCCCCAGCATAGTTGCGCACCGCATCGCCAAGCATGCGTCCAAGCAAACGGATGTCCTCTAACAAAGGCTGCTCCTTTTCATCAGGAGCCAACTGAAACAAGGGTGTGGTGGGCAAAAACATGGCATCTCCAAATGATTATTT
>JAGNWC010000025.1 GCA_017986195.1 Hydromonas sp. | reverse complement strand
GCAATTGCGCCACTGAGGCATCGATTTCATCGGCAAAATACACAGCCACCGCGCCACCATCACGCAGGGTTTTTCGCCCAATCAAGTCATTCGCTTGAATTGCGGTCGTGCCTTCGTAAATCGGTAGAATTCGCGCGTCGCGATAGTATTGCGCCGCACCCGTTTCCTCGATAAAGCCCATACCACCATGCACCTGCACGCCCAAACTCGCCATATCGACCGACATCTCAGTCGAGTAGCCTTTGACCAATGGCACCATGAATTCAAAACGCGCCTGTGCTTGCTTGCGAGTCGCCTCATCGGGATGACGATGTGCCACATCCAGCAAACCTGCGGTGTGCAATGCCATCGCACGGCAGGCTTCAGTCGTGGATTTCATGGTGAGCAACATGCGTTTGACATCTGGGTGATGAATAATCGCAACTGCTTCACGCGCCGAACCATCCACAGGACGGCTTTGTACGCGCTCTTTGGCATACGCCACGGCTTTTTGATAGGCGCGCTCCATGATGCCAATGCCTTGTATGCCCACACCAAAGCGCGCCGCGTTCATCATGATGAACATGTATTCCAATCCACGATTTTCTTCACCGACCAATTCACCGACCGCGCCACCGTGATCACCAAATTGCAACACCGCCGTTGGACTGGCTTTGATGCCAAGTTTGTGCTCGAGTGATAAGGTTTGCACATCGTTATTCGCGCCTGTGCTGCCATCGGCGTTCATGATATTTTTGGGCACGATGAACAGCGAAATCCCCTTGATGCCTTCAGGTGCGTTCGGCGTGCGCGCAAGCACCAAGTGCATGATGTTGTCGGTGTAATCGTGGTCACCGTAGGTAATGAAAATTTTCGTACCAAATATTTTATAGGTGCCATCGGCTTGCGGTTCGGCACGCGTGCGCACCAGTGCCAAGTCCGAGCCCGACTGCGGCTCGGTTAAGTTCATTGAGCCTGTCCATTCGCCACTAATCAGCTTGGGAATATAGGTTTGTTTTTGTGCTTCTGAGCCCGCGGTCAAAACCGCTTCAATTGCGCCATCGGTCAACAACGGACACAAACCAAACGAGGTATTGGCACCATTAATCATTTCATTGCACACAGCCGCAATCAATTTGGGCAAATCTTGCCCACCGACTTCTTCTGGATGGGACAAACCCTGCCAACCACCTTCGACGTATTGTTTGAATGCGGCTTTAAATCCAGGGCTGGTGGTCACTGTGCCATCTTTGAGAAAGGACGGTTGCTCGTCACCGATTTTATTGGTCGGCGCGATGATGTCCTGATTGAGTTTGGCCGCCTCGTCTAAAATCCCAGCGACGGTGTCCATGTCTAAATCCAAACTCAAATCTTGGATGATGGCGGGCATGTTGGCGATGTGCTCTAAAGCGAATAACATGTCTTTTTGGGGGGCGGTGTAACTCATGGTGGACTCCTCACTCTATGGTTGGCTCTTAAACCGAACAACCGTTCTATTTTTAGATATAAAAAAGGCGCAAGTCGCCGACCTGCGCCCAATAACCTTAAATGGCAGCGGTTAACTGCGGTACGATTTCAAACAAATCACCCACAATGCCGTAATCAGCGACTTGGAAAATCGGCGCGTCTGCGTCTTTGTTGATTGCGACGATGACTTTGGAATCTTTCATTCCTGCCAAGTGCTGAATCGCGCCTGAAATACCCACGGCAACGTACAATTGCGGCGCAACAATTTTACCCGTTTGCCCCACCTGCAAGTCGTTATTGACGTAACCCGCGTCCACTGCGGCGCGCGATGCACCCAAGCCTGCACCGAGTTTGTCGGCGAGTGCTTCAATGATTTTGAAGTTCTCAGCACTGCCCAAACCACGCCCGCCTGAGACCACAACCTTGGCGGTTGCCAACTCTGGGCGATCAGATTTTGCCATTTCGCGCGAAATAAACGTGGTGCCATTGGCTACCGCTTGCACGGCTTGCGCATCAACGCTGGCCGTGCCGCCTGTCGCAGCAGCTGCATCAAAACCTGTGGTGCGCACGGTGATGACTTTAACCGCATCGCTAGACTGCACCGTTGCCATCACATTGCCCGCGTAAATCGGACGAACAAAGGTGTCGGCACTGACCACTTCAACGATTTCGGATACTTGCGCCACATCGAGTTTCGCCGCAACACGTGGCAATACGGATTTTGCCATTGAACTGGCGGCTGCGACGATGTGACTGTATTGATTGGCCACGCTTAAAATTTGCGCCGCAACCGCTTCAGAGGTTTGCTCTGCCAACGCCGCATCATCAAAGGTCAACACTTTACTCACGCCTGCCACCCTGGCGGCGGCTTGGGCAACTGCGCCGAGGTTCGCGCCAATCACCGCAATATGCACATCGCCACCGATTTTGCTCGCGGCCGTCATTGCGTTTAAGGTTGCGCCTTTGAGGGACTGATTGTCGTGCTCTGCAATTACTAAAATACTCATTTTATATTCTCCTGTGTCCGCTCAATTTAACCCAGCACTTTGGCTTCGTTGCGTAATTTTTCAACCAAGGTCGCCACATCTGGCACGATGATGCCGGCTTTGCGCACGGGTGGTTCTGCCACTTTCAATGTTTTCAAGCGCGGCGCAACATCCACCCCCAAAGCTTCTGGCGTGGTGGTATCCAGCGGTTTTTTCTTGGCTTTCATGATGTTGGGTAAAGTGGCGTAACGTGGCTCATTCAAACGCAAATCAGCGGTCACAATCGCGGGCAAATTCATGCTGATGGTTTCCGAACCGCCATCGACTTCGCGCGTGACCGTGGCTTTGTCGCCTTCAACCACCAATTTGGATGCAAATGGTGCTTGCGGTAAATCCAACAAACCTGCGAGCATTTGCCCTGTTTGATTGGCATCATCGTCAATCGCTTGCTTACCCAAAATCACCAACGAGGGCGATTCTTGTTTGACCACAGCGGCGAGTAATTTCGCCACTGCCAAGGGCTGTAACTCGGCATTGGTTTCAATCAAAATGCCACGATCTGCGCCGAGTGCTAAGGCACTGCGCAAAGTTTCTTGGCACTGCGCCACACCCGCTGAAACCGCGATGATTTCGGTGGCAATACCAGCTTCTTTCAAGCGCACGGCTTCTTCCATTGCGATTTCATCGAACGGATTCATCGACATTTTGACGTTAGCGATGTCCACATCTGTGCCATCGGCTTTAACGCGCACGGATACGTTATAGTCCACCGCGCGTTTCACAGCTACCAATACTTTCATGTTTATAGCCCCTATTTTTTGGTTTTAAGAATAAAGTCAAAGAAGACATTCGCCATACACAGGCAACGAACAATCGCTTTGGGTATTTAAGCAGATAAGCGAACGCAGCAGTTTGTCACTGCAAACGCTTTTTGAATTATATAACCCAGCGCGTTCCATTGCACAAATATCTCTTGCGTATTAAAATAGCACACTCGTTCGTTTTTTACAAATGCTTTTTTTATTTTTTGAAAAAAAAGAAACCGCCTTGCTGGGCAGATGAATCACTCAGAAGCCAACAAAATGGCTTCGATCGTAAATCAGAGAATTAAATGGTTGCCACAAACAGACAAATTGTCATGTTTATGAGTGTCACACATCCAAGGTCTGTAATAAATTAATCAATTCAACAGCCCCTTTGACTCCCATTTTTTTAAACAAATTGGCTCGGTGAATTTCAACCGTGCGTACCGCCATGTCTAACTCATCGGCTATTTCACGATTGGTTCGACCGTCCAACACAGCTTCCATGACAGACAATTCGCGCGCACTCAATGAATCTAATTTTTGTTTGATGACCTCTGATTGCGCTACCACATTCAAACGCCGTCCACTGTGATGCAATCCTTCTAAAACCCGATCAACCAATTGATTGTCTGCAAATGGTTTTTCGAGAAAATCAAACGCCCCTTGCTTGACCGCGTTTACCGCCAAAGACACCTCACCATGCGCTGTGAGAAAGATAATCGGCCAACGCTCTCGAACATCAACCAAACTATAAAAAAGCTCCATACCAGACATCTTCGGTTCCATCCGAATGTCCAATACGATGCAACTGGCTCTATTGTGATCCAATTGCGGAAGTACATCCAAAAACGCTTCGCCAGAATCAAATGTTTGGCAAGTTAAGTCCCTTGATTCAAACAAAAAACTCAAAGAGTCACGCACAATTTCTTCATCGTCTATCACATAAACTTGCATTTTTTCTCACTTCACAAAGTCACAACACTTGAGATAAAAGAACAATCACACCGCATTCTTTATATCTGTATCCAAACCACATTATATCCATTATATCATATCACTTTATGTCATTATTGGTAAAGTAATATAAAATCCGCCACCCTCTTCTTTGGGTTTAGCCCAAATATGCCCGCCCATAGATTCTATTGTTGTGCGGCAAATATTCAAACCAATACCCACTCCCTGTTTTTTGGTGGTAAAAAATGGTTCAAAAATATTGCCAATAATCTCTTTAGGCACACCAGGCCCCGTATCTTTAATCGCCAAACAGATTAAGTATTCAGAATGCTGGGTGATTGCAATATCAATATGTTTATAAGGCGGGGTAAATTCCATCAAAGCATCCATAGAGTTACGCACAATATTAATGATGACATGTTGAACCATCGCCACATCAACATGTACCTCAGGCCATGGTTGCTCTAAACCATGTATGGTCAGCTGACAGTGCTTTTGTTTGAGTTCAAACTCCATCAAGTCCGCTGTTTGCTCTAACAGAGAACCGATGGGAACATAAACCAGATTTAACTCCTTGCTCTTGACAAATCGTTGTACCCGACGCGTCACTTTTGAGGCTCTTTCCGCTTGATTTTTCAATTTTTCGGATATCTCAGACACCTTTCCTATATCAATATTCGTGGGTGCATTCAACAGATAATTGGACAATCCTGCCGCATAACCAGAAATGGCAGACAAAGGCTGATTCAATTCGTGTGAAATTGCCGATGCCATCTCACCCAAATTAATCAAATATTGCAATGTTTCCAAACGTTTGGTTTCATTGATTTTAATATCTTCCAAACGCCTTTGCTCGGTGACATCTTCTATGGAAGTCACCCAACCGCTCAGTGTACCGCACTCATCAAACACCGCCCCGCCCCGCATAATCACATCCTTAATAGAGCCATCTTGGCATCTGAATTTTAAGGGCATAAAGTAACCACGCGATGACTCCATCAGTAAAATGTCTTGCACATGTTGCTTGCAAAAAGTGAGGAGTTTTTTGAGTTTTTCTTGCTCATCCGTCACATAATAAGGCGCATCATAAAACTCGGTACCAATCACTTCTTCCACACCATAACCGACCATCTCATAAAAAGCAGGGTTGGCATAAAGCACCCGTCCATCCACATCGTGCACACGGACTCCCACGTGCAAGGTATCCTCAATTGCCCGCCGCATACTGAATTCTTGCTTTAATGTGTTCTCAATTCGGATTTTTTCGGCCACATCCTCAACCGAGCTCACCCAGCCCATTGGCTTGCCTTGCCCATCAAACAAAGGGACACCGCGCACCAATGCAGTCATGTATTGACCATCTTTGCATTTGAATTTTGTAATGTGATGACAATTCTGTGTCGAATTTTGCGCTATTTGCTCGGCAATCAGTGGAATTTGCAGATCCAAAAAACGGGCATTGTCCAGATCTTCAGGTGGAATATAGGGTAATAAATGAGCTGGTTGATGCAGTATTTCCTTAGCATCATAACCAACCATCTTGGTAAACACCTCATTGACATAAGTCAAATGACCATTGGGCGCGTGAATCCGAATGCCCACATTCAATGAGTTCTCAAAGGCTTGGCGAATCTGGTACTGTTGTTTGATTTCACACATCGTTTGATGGCGTTGGTTTTTTTCCACCATACCCGCGACCAATGCTGCTATCGCCAAGCCAATCAGTCCAAGCATGGTCAACAAGCCCCAGTATAAAATCTGCGGCTGTTGATACGCAAGCGGCATGACCACCACCAAAATCTCTGAATCACACATCTGAACGCGTTGTTGTGACTTCATCCTCTGATTAAACGCCACACTGTCCGAAAAGATGCTTTGGTTGCTATAAACCAATTGACCATCAAAGTATAGTCTGATTAAGTGCCCTTGGGTAAATTCGTTTGGAAGCAGCAACTCGAATAAATCATTTATCTTTGTTCGTGTCTGCAAAAATCCAGCCAACATCATTTGACCATTGGGACGTGTTGTAGAAATCGGTATCACACATTCAGCAATGGTTTGATATTGCCCCTCCTCCTTAAGGAACGTAAGCCGATTATTTCGAGTTATTTTATGGGGAGAAGGCGAACTGCTCATCATGGATTTATTAAGGTGTTCATCTAAATGAACAGCATAAACCCATTGCCCACGAGCATCAAACCAACTGATTCGATTTAATTCTGGATATTGCGCCAACAAATCACTTGCCGACGTTTTAAACACCTTGGCATCAAGCCCGTTTTTTACAATCGTATCGCCCTCTGCAAAAATTTGTTTGCGCAAATATGCCACACGATTTTCAACATTTTCTTGCGCCCAAAAGACTTGGGATTCAAACGTTTTGCGATAAATCAACTCTTCTGTTTGACTGTAGCGTGTGAAAGCATACACTATCGCCAACGCCAACGCGATGAGCAACACGATCGGGGTAATGTGCCAATAATCTATTTTGCATTTATTAGAAAACACTTTATCAAACATTTGAGTTACCCACAAAAGTCGGCAACAAACACTGAGTCAACTGAGCCACATCGTGCACCACCACATCTGGTTGAACGCGCAGCAAATCATCAACTGAGTGCGCACCATAAGTGACCGCGATGTTTTTCATGTGAATAGCACGCGCCATTTCGATATCAAACTGCGTATCGCCCACCATGATGGCCTGTTCCGCATCCATATTATGCTCATCCAATAACTCTTGCAACATCAATGGATGTGGCTTAGACGCGGTTTCATCGGCAGTGCGTGTGCTGTCAAACAACCGAGAAATTTCAGGATGTATGTTTAATAAACGATTAAGACCCATACGTGATTTGCCTGTGGCCACAGCAAGGTATTTATTGTGCATTTTGAGTGTTTGTAATAGGGGCAAAATACCTTCATAAAGCACCAACGCATGTTCATCGGCAAAATAATATTGTCGGTATTTGGCAACAAACGCATTGAGCGTTGTCGCAGACACTTCACCCACCAAGGCTTGCGTTGCCTCGGCAAATCCCAAGCCGATGACTTGGCGCGCTTGATGTTCGCTGACCTCGCCCAATCCCAATTCGTGCACAGCACGAGACAAACTATGCGCAATCGCCGCCGTCGAGTCAAAAAGCGTGCCGTCCCAATCGAAAATAATCAATTGAGATTCGTTGGGGGTTTTCAAGGAGTGAGTGAAAGTGAGCATAACGAGCCATTTTTATTGTATGGGCTCATTGTATCATTTGTGAAAAATTAAGGTATATACGCATCACCAACTTGTCGGCTCAATCATACTTTTAACAGAGTACTGATTGCCGACAACTCGCCGATTATCTGTTGAATATTGATGTTTTGGGTATGCACAAATGAGGTGGACTCTGAAATCGCAACTGTTTTTTGTACTAAATTATCTTCAGGCGTGTTTTTTATAGATGACTTAAACGCATCCGCTGGTTTAATCTCGGGCGCATCAGGTGGCGACAATTCAAACACCGAAACGTCCTCTGCTATTTTTTGTTCCAATTGCAAACGCGCCCCTGCGATGGTAAACCCTTGCTCGTACAACAAAGCACGAATTTGGCGCACCAATTCAACCTCATGCAACTGATAATAGCGACGGTTGCCCCGACGCTTCATCGGACGCAGTTGCGCAAACTCTTGCTCCCAATAACGCAACACGTACGAGCGCACATCACACAACTGACTGACCTCACCAATGGTGAAGTAGCGTTTGGCAGGAATTGTGGGCAAATCACGCGTCAGTATGTAGCCTTGGGGCGTTGTCATGCTGTTTGTCCTGTTTTAAATATTGACATTGGCATTCAATGGACGGGCTTGTTCCACCTGTTCTTTGAGTTTTTGGCTGGCGTGAAAACTCACCACGCGGCGCGCACTGATGGACACGGTTTCGCCTGTCTTCGGATTGCGTCCAGGGCGTGAGGCTTTGTCACGCACTGAAAAATTACCAAAGCCCGATAATTTAACCGTGTCGCCCATTTCTAAACTGGTGCGAATTTCTTCAAAAAACGCCTCAACCATTTCTTTGGCTTCGCGCTTATTCAAACCCACTTGCGCGAACAATAACTCCGCCAACTCCGCTTTGGTCAGAGTAAACGCGCCCTCTTCAGTTTTACCCTCTTCAATCAATTCATCAAGAGTGTCTAAAATGAGTTTTTCATCTTGGTTCATACGGTTATTCCTTGCTTATTTTTTACTTATTTTTTTACTTATTTTCTGCTGTGCTTATCTCAAACGTGCGCCGACTTGGGTTTGCAGTGCATTTAAAACTTTGACCATCACCTGCTCAATTTGAGCGTCTTGCAGAGTGTTGTCCGCGTCTTGCATTTGCACGCGGTACGCCAAACTTTTCTCATCATCTGCCACATGCTCACCTTGGTACACGTCAAACAATTGTACTGTCTTAATGATAGCGCAGTCTGGGTCTGTACTTGACAAATCTACCATAAGTTGTTGAATTTGTTGCGCTAATACATCACGTTTGACCACAATCGCCAAGTCGCGCGTGACCATCGGCTGCTTGGACACCACGCTTGCGACAGGCAAATCGCGTTGTAAAACTGCTTGCGCATCCAATTCAAACAACATGGGTGCGCGTGGCAAGTCGTAACTGTGTTGCAAGCGCGGGTGCATTTGTCCGACCCAACCGATGATTTTACCGTTCAATGACACCGCTGCGCAACGCCCTGGATGAGCCGATGGGTGCGCAAATGCCTCAAACGTCAAAACCGCAGGTGCGAACAAACGCTCCAAATCGCCTTTGACATCATAAAAATCCACGTCGATGGTTTTGCTCGCCCACTGCTCAGGCAAAGCAGAACCATACGCCAAGCCCGCGAGTTTCAAGGGCTGGGCAATGTTCGGCACTGTGGTTTCGGACGCTTGAATAGTTGCATCGCGGTGAAACACCTTGGCAATTTCAAACACCCGCACGCGGGTTTGCGAGCGCGCCAAATTGGTTTTCAAATTGTGCACCAACGAGCCAACCAACTGCGTGCGCATCACCGCAAGACTGCTGGCGATTGGGTTGAGCAACTCAATCGCATCCACATCCACCGTGCCAAAATCTTTTTCCAATGCACCATCGACAAAACTGTAATTGATGACCTCTTGATAATCCATCGCCACCAACGCATCGCGCACCGCATCCGCCGCGCGGGTTTGCTCGGGCACATCGAGGATGGAAATTTGCGCCACAGGCGCGTGGGTCGGGATGTTGTGGTAGCCAAATAAACGCACCACCTCCTCAATTAAATCTTCTTCAATCGCCATGTCAAAGCGATACGAAGGGGCTTGCACCTGCAACACACTGTCTTGCCCCACACCGACTTGCACAACATCCAACTGCAAACGCGACAAATCCGCCACCATTTGCTCAACGGGAATATCGACACCGATGACCTTGCACGCACGCGCCACGCGCATGGCGATTTGTTCACGCTGGGGCAACTGACCAACCACTTCACTCACCGCGCCGATTTGCAAAGCATCCGTACCGCAAATTTCTTGCACCAACTGCGTCGCGTATTCCAAGGCTTCAATTTGCCCCATAAAATCCACACCACGCTCAAAGCGATGCGCCGCATCGGAGGTGAATTTAAAACGGCGGGTTTTGCCTTGGATACATTCAGGCGCGAAAAACGCCGCTTCGAGGAAAATATTTTTCGTGTGCAACTCGGCTTTCGAGTCAAAACTGCCCATCACGCCCGCCATACCAAGGATTTTTTCATCATCGGCAATCACCAACACATCGTCTTGTAATGTGTGTGTTTGCTCGTTGAGCAATTTCACCGACTCGCCTGACTTTGCCATACGCGCGGTCAGCGTGCCTTTAATCGCATCCAAATCATACACATGCATCGGTTGCCCCAAGGTCAACATCACGTAATTGGTAATGTCAACCAACGCGCTAATCGAACGATGCCCCGCACGCTCTAAACGTTGCACCATCCACAGTGGTGTGGGCGCATTCGCGTTGAGATTCTTAATCACACGCCCTGTCAAACGAGCACACGCCACAGGGGCATCAATTTTAATTGGCAAAGTGATGTCTGCATTCGGTGCGACAGGTTTGACCACCAACGGCGTGAGCGGCACCGCATTCGCACCACCGACCAGCGCACAGACATCGCGCGCCACACCACGCACCGACAAACAGTCCGCACGGTTCGGCGTGAGTTTAATCGTATAAACCGTGTCATCCAAACTCAAATACTCGCGGATGTTTTGACCGACAGGTGCATCTGCTGGCAACTCGTACAAACCACTCGCATCGGGATTGATGCCCAGCTCTTTCGCCGAGCACAGCATTCCTTGTGAAGCCACGCCGCGCAGTTTCGCGTCCTTGATTTTAAAATCATTCGGCAATTCCGCGCCCACCACCGCACACGGCACACGAATACCGACACGCGCATTCGGCGCACCGCAAACGATTTGCAATGGCTCGCCCGTGTTGATATTCACCTTGCAGACATTCAATTTATCCGCATCGGGATGACGTTCACAAGCGATGATTTCACCGACCACCACGCCCGTAAAGTCAGGCGCGGCTTTCTCCATCTCCTCGACTTCCAAACCGCCCATCGTCAATACATCCGCGAGTTGCTCGGCAGACATATTGGGGTTAATCCATTCACGTAACCATTGTTCTGAAAATTGCATTTTTTTACCTTTGGCTATAGCCACATTAACTTAATTCATTACCTATACACACCATACGCATAAAGTCATTGCAGGCATGACCCGCAATCTCCTTGCAAGAATATGCCGTATCAAGTGCAGCATGAGCCTAACCACACATTTCGCTGTCATTGCGAGCGACGCTTCATCAGCGAAGCAATCCACATACCACTCCCATCGACATGACCTACTGGATTGCTTCGCGGCAAAACCGCTCGCAATGACGGAAATATTTTTCAACGCTCACCTAATCCGTAGGCTGGCGGTGAGGGAGGGGCACAGCTCCGAGCAAACCCCAACAATGCCAGCATACTGAGAATATTGGGGCTCACTAAAATGGCTCACCCCAACCTACGCGCTCGATTTAAAAACATCAAGAACGGCACAATCGCAATCAACTCCAGTCGCAACATTAGCGTCCCTTTGCTTAAAAAATAAACCATATTACCAATGCAAATAAACAACGCCAACCAACCCGTGATTAAACAAGCCTTCAAACCCCAAGACTTTTGAAACAATAAGCCATAAGCAGCAAAACCAAAAACAACCATCAATGCGCCAATTAATATAGCCATCGGGTCGTGCGGTGAACCTACAGACTCAAGCCCTAAAAACATAAATTTCGCATTCTCAATACTAACCACAAATGACACAAAAAAACCTATGAGTGCTAACGTGCCCATCACAATATGTAACCAACCAAAAATCTTAATCCACATTGGGATTTTGACAGTAGTCTGTTGATTATCAGCTATGTGCGTATTTTGCATAAATTGCCCCTTAATTAAACTGCCCCAAAAACCGCAAATCATTTTCATAAAACAAGCGCAAATCATTCACGCCATAGCGCAACATCGCCAGGCGTTCCAAACCTGAGCCAAACGCAAAACCCATGTATTGCTCAGGGTCGAGTCCAAAGTTACGAATTACGGTCGGGTGTACTTGCCCCGCGCCTGAAATTTCTAACCACTTGCCTGCATTTGGACCACTACCAAACGCCATGTCGATTTCCACCGATGGCTCGGTGAATGGGAAGTAGGATGGGCGAAAACGGGTTTGCAAGTCTTCGGTCTCAAAGAATTTTTGTAAAAACGCGGTATAGACGGCTTTCAAATCCGCGAAGCTAACCGATTCAGCAATCCACAAGCCTTCAACCTGATGAAACATCGGCGAATGCGTCGCATCCGAGTCCACTCGGTAGGTGCGCCCAGGGGCAATCACTTTGATGGGTGAACCTTTTTTCAAAGTGCCAGCATTCATTTTCGCCACTTGCGCACGCGCATAGCGCACTTGCATCGGTGAGGTGTGGGTGCGCAAAACCAGTGGATTGCCACGCTCGTCTTTGTCCGCAACGTAAAACGTATCCTGCATCGAACGGGCAGGATGGTTCATCGGGGAATTGAGTGAGGTGAAGTTGTACCAGTCGTTTTCAATCTCAGGACCATCCGCCACATCAAAGCCCATTGAGCGGAAAATCGCTTCCACGCGACGCGTGACACGGGTCACAGGATGCACGCCACCGCGATTTAAGCCACGCCCTGGTAAGGTCACATCGAGTTTCTCAGTCGATAGACGCGCATTGAGTTCGGCATCTGCGAGGGCTTGACGCGCTTCATTGAGCAATTGCTCAACTTGTACACGCACGGCATTGACCTGTGCGCCACGGGTTTTTTTCTCTTCAATCGGCAGTTTGCCAAGGGCTTTGAGTTCAGCGGTGAGCACACCGTCTTTACCCAAGAATTTGGCTTTTTCGTTCTCTAAATCAGCGGGGCGAGTGGCACTGGCGAATGCCGTGCGGGCTTGGTCAATGATGTGTGCGAGGTCAGTTATTACGGACATAATGGTGCGCA